>JASHVH010000521.1 GCA_030039575.1 Acidimicrobiales bacterium
CGGGGAGCGGATGATCTCGTCCTGCTCGGCCTGAACAGTGGCGACGATGTCGCGCATCCGGCCCGTATGGGCGCGTTCGAGGGCGGCCCTGAGCACGCCCGGTCCGGACAGCCCGAGCACCTCCGCCGACCCATGCGCCGCGTCCGGCGCGAACAACTCGTCCTCCAGGTCGATGACCCGCCGGCCCTCGGTGAGGAAGTGACGACGCCGGCGCAGCCCCATCGGGCGCGCCCCGGTGGCCCGGTAGAACGGCTCCGCCACCGGGGCCCTCCAGTCCACGACCAGGGGTTCGTGCTCGGCGTCCGAAACCGCCAGCCGGCCGATGTGGAAGCTCTCGCCGGTGCCGCCTTGTGCTCCGTCTGGTCCGTGGCCCTTTTCGGTGCCTTCGCCGGTGCTCGGCCCGACTTCTCCGCCCGGGTCTTCATCGCCGCCGGCCCGGTCGATGCGCCCGAAGATCAGCGCCTCGCGGCCCAGTTGCAGCTGCTCGAGGCGGTTGAGGCTGTTCCTGACGCGGATGTCGCGCTCGGTGTAGGACTGGAAAGTGCCGCCCCTTTCTTTGAAGGCCTCTCGCAACCGGGCCTGGGTCTCGGCCCGCACCACCTCGAGGCGTTCGTACGCCCGGTCGAGGTAGTCCTGCTCAGCAGGCACGTCAGGGTGCGCCATAGCCCGAAAACCTTCTACTCACGCGGTCGCCGGGAGCCGGCCGGAAGAAACCGCGGCCAGGGCCCCGCTTGCACTGGAACTATCTAGGCTTGCGTAGCTTTTTTGGGGCCGGACGGAGCGAGCGGCCGCCGTCTCTCCTCTCAAATAGTTCCCGTCGATCGTACAGCCGGCGACCAGGGCGCCCCGTAGCGCGCCCTGGTGCCACGGCAGTGCCCGTTGTCCGGTAGTGGCCGATGACCCGGTAGCTGACGACGGGGCCCCGGCGGTTACGGTGGGCGAAGTGGACACCAGCTCGCCCCCTTTCCTGGCCGCCTGCCGAGGCGAGCCTGTCCCCTACACACCGGTGTGGTTCATGCGCCAGGCCGGCCGCTCGCTGCCGGAGTACAGGGCGCAGCGCGGGCCGGGGAGCATCCTGGACGCGGTCCGTGACCCAGCGCTGGCCGCCGAACTGACATTGCAACCCCTCCGCCGCTACGAGGTCGACGCCGCCGTCCTTTTCTCTGACATCGTCGTGCCATTGACCGGGTTCGGTGTCGATGTCGCCCCCGGGACCGGCCCGGTCGTCGAAAAGCCGTTCCGGGAGGAGGCGGACCTGGACCGGCTCCAGGTCACGCCGGTGCCGTTCGTAGTGGAGACGGTCCGGCTTTTGACCCGTGAACTGCGGGTACCTCTGATCGGGTTTGCCGGCGGGCCGTTCACACTGGCCAGTTACCTCGTCGAAGGTGGGCCGTCGCAGGGCTACGCGCTGACCAAGACGCTCATGTGGTCCGAACCCCGGCTGTGGGCGGCGTTGGTGGGACGCCTGGCCGAGATCGCCCTCTCGAGCCTGCGTGACCAGGTCAAGGCCGGAGTGGCGGCGGTACAGATTTTTGAGAGCTGGGGCGGGGCTCTTTCGCCGGCTGATTACCGGCGCCACGTGCTACCGGCCTTACGGGCCGTCCTCGACGGGCTGGCCCCCCTCGGCGTACCGAGGGTCGTGTTCGGCGTGGGGGCGGGTGAGCTCCTGAGCAGCTTCGCCGAAGCCGGCGCCGACGTGGTGGGGGTCGACTGGCGAGTGCCGCTCGACGTGGCCCGGGCTCGCGTCGGGCCGGGGGTCGCCCTGCAGGGCAACCTGGACCCGACCGCCTGCCTGGCCCCGTGGTCAGTGCTGGCGGGCGAGGCTCGGGGTGTGCTGGCGCGGGCAGCGCGGGCACGGGTGGGCGAGGGCGGCCACGTGTTCAACCTCGGCCACGGTGTTCTTCCCAACACCGACCCCGACCAGCTGGCCCGGTTGGCCGAGCTCGTCCACACCGAAACGGCCCAATCATGAGGTGTGGGTCATGAGGTGTGGGTCATGAGGTTCGGGTCATGAGGTTCGCCGTCGTGGGCGGGGGCATCGCCGGCCTGTCGGCGGCCTGGGAACTGACCGCGGCCACTGGTGGGCGGGCGGCGGTGACGGTGTACGAACCGGGCCACCTCGGCGGGAAACTGCTCACGTCGGATTTCCTGGGCCGGCCGGTAGACGAGGGCCCCGACGCCATGCTCACGAGAGTGCCCGAGGGCCTGGCGCTGTGCGCCGAGCTGGGGATGGACGACGAGCTCGAGGCGGTCCGGGCCAACAGGGCGTTGCTGTTCACGGGCGGGAAATTGCGGCCCTTACCCGAAGGCCTCGTCCTCGGCGCCCCGGCCAAAGTGCTGCCGTTGGCCCGGTCCGGGATCCTCTCGGCCGGCGGGGTCGGGCGGGCGGCGCTCGATGTCGTGCTCCCTCGTTCGAAGCAGGCCCGTTCGGACCGGGCCAGTGACACCAGCGTGTACAGCCTCGTGGCCACGCGCCTCGGCCCCGAGGTGGCCGAGCGCCTGGTCGAACCCCTTCTCGGGAGCATCCATGCCGGTTCAACCAGACAGCTCAGCGCGGCCGCCACTGCCCCTCAGCTGCTGGCTGCGGCGCAGGCTAACAGGAGCCTCATTGCCGGCCTCCGTGCTACGACCCGCGCCCGCCCCCCTTCGGGGCCTGCAAGCCCTCTGTTCGTAGCCCCTCGGCGGGGCATGCAGGCTCTGGCCGACCGCCTCGTCGAGCGGCTGACCGACCTGGGTACCAGCTTTGCCCCGGTCATGGTGTCGTCCCTGCACCGGGACCAACGGTCGGTGGTCATAGAACCGCACGGCGAGCACTTCGATGGAGCGGTTATGGCTCTCCCGGCACCAGTGGCCTTTTCCCTCCTGGGGCCGGTGCTGGAGCAGGGTGCTGCCCCACCGCTGGCCGCCATGAAGTTCGTCTCTGTGGCGGTGGTGACGCTCGGTTTCGAGACCGCAGCGGTGGACGGGCCGGTCAGCCAGGGGGACCTGAGCGGCGTCCTGGTGGCGCCGGGGAGCGGGTTGATGATGACGGCGTGCTCGTTGGGCTCCAACAAATGGCCCCACTGGGCCGGCCCGGGGACTGCCGTCCTGCGCGTCTCGGTCGGGAGGGCGGGCGAGCAGTCCTGGGCTGCGCTCGACGACGAGGACCTGGTGGAGCGGCTCTGCGGTGAACTGGAGACGGTGCTTGGGCGGCGCCCGGCTGGACTAACGGCGCCCTTGGCATGGCGGGTGAGCCGGTGGCCGGCGTCGATGGCTCAGTACGAGGTCGGTCACCTCGAGAAGGTCGCCTCCGCCAAAGCGGTGCTCGCCCGTGACGTTCCGATGGTCAGCTTGGCCGGGGCCAGCTACAGCGGGGTCGGAGTTCCCGCATGCATCGGCTCCGGCCGGCGCGGGGCCAAAGAATTGCTCGCCGCCGCGGAGGCGCTCGGGCTCCCGGCGTCATAGGGGCCCGCCAGGCCGGGCCTCGCCCCATCGGGTCGCCGGACGTCGTGCGGGCCACCGGCCGAGAAGGTCGCCGCGGCGGGAGACCGGCCGAAGAGGACATGGTCGGCGATCAGGACGGCGGCGGCGGAGTAAGTACTTTTCTGGCCGGCCGGGAACCGCACGCAGTCCGGGTGCACGCAGCCGGTCCAGTAACCTCCATCGTCCGCCCGCAAGTGCCGTGTCCAGGCCAGCAGGTCGCCCGCCTCTGCCCGTAACCCGGCCGTGGCGGCGGCCATGGCGCACTCGGCGGTCTCGGCCGAAGTGACCCACGGCTTGTCCGCCACACAGCGAACCCCCAACTGCGGCACCACGAGTTCGGCCCAGCGTGACCGCATCCGTCGGGGAGCCTCGTCGCCCACGACGGCACGCGAGAGGACGGGGTAGTACCAGTCCATCGCCCACCGGCCCTTGTTAGCGAAGGCTGCGGGCCTCGTGGCCACCACTTCCGCCAGCCGGGCACCTGCGGCTCGCCACGTGCTGGCCTCCTCCTGGTGACCGAGGGTCTCCGCCACCTGCGCGGCGCACGACAAGGAGTGCTGGAGCGAGGAGCTGGCCGTCAGCAGGGCGAAACTCCCTGTCACGCCGTCGGGGTCAACCGACCAAGTGACCTCGCCGCCGGGGCGTTGGTAGCGCAGGCACCAGGAGACTGCCCTCTTGACCATGGACCACGTGGTCTCCAGAGGCTGAGCAACCTGGGCCAGCTGTGCGCACCACCAGGCGCCGGTGGCCACGTAGGCACAGGCATTGGGGTCCCGGCGGGGCTCAATGACCCCGCCTGGTACGTACGACGCGCACCAACTGCCATCGGGCAACTGCGTGGAGGCGAGCCACTCGAAGGCCCGCTCCACTTCCAGCCACCGGCCGCCGGCGGCGAGGGCCATCGCCGCTTCGACGTGGTTCCAGGGGTCGGCGTGGCCCCCGGCGTACCACGGGATCATCCCGTCGGGCAGCTGGACCGAGGCGATCCAGTCGGCGGTTTGGCCGATCTCGGCCTTGGTTAGGGCGGTCATGGTTGGGTGGGCCCGGGGGGGCCTGGCTTATGGGAGAGCTCAGGTTGGTCGTGACGCCCCTGGGGCTCGACGCGCTGGGCGTGCTCGAGAGCCCCGAGGGGCGGGCTGGGCTCGAGAGGGTGGAGGAGCTCGAGGGGCTCGAGGGGCTTGCGGGCATAGACCACGAGGCTCTTGCCCAGGACCGGGTTCAGGATGGCTTCGGGCCACCGGGTCAAAGGTGTCTTGGCGGTGATGTCCCACACGAGGAGCCGGTGATAGGCCTTTACGACCGGGTTGGACTCGCTCTCCGGGCCAAGCGCGCACCGCAGCCACCAATAGGGGCTGTGAAGCGCGTGGGCGTGATGCCGGTTGTAGGGGGTAAGCCCCGCTCGGCGGAGGCGCCGGAGCAATTGGCTATAGCGGTAGATGCGGACGTGCCCGCCAGGCACGTTGTGGTAGTCGGCCGACAACGCCCAGTTGACCGCTTCGGGGTACCAGCGGGGCACCGTTACGGCCATCACGCCGCCAGGGCGCAGCACTCGGGCCAGCTCAGCCAGCACGCCGGCGTCGTCGGGCACGTGTTCCAGTACCTCGGCCGCAATCACCCGGTCGAAGCAGCCATCGGGGAAAGGTAGCGAGGCGCCGTCGCCGGCCACGAGGTCCCCATGGCCGCCCGCTTCGGCCGTCTCTTTGTCCTCTTCCAGCAGCGCTTTCACCCAGGCGGCCGCACCCGTCAGCACCTCTCGGTCAGAGTCGAGGGC
>JASHVH010000522.1 GCA_030039575.1 Acidimicrobiales bacterium
GATCCCTTCCTTGCGGCCCAGAGTGGCCACCTGCCCGAGGGACCGGAAACTGTACGGCCGGAGGGCTAAACCGTCTTGCACGGCTATGAGGTTCTTGGTTAGCTGCCGGGCCTGCCGGAGCGCGTGCTGGCTCGTGGGTGGGTCCAAGGATCCGGACGTGGCGGCGTTGGGAACGGCGGCGCAATCCCCCAGCGCCCACACGTTTTGGTGGCCTTCGACCTGCAGCGTCGGGCCCACCCGGGCCCGGCCGCGCTCGTCCACGGGGAGCCCGAACCGGGCGACAGCCGGGTGAGCTCTCACCCCGGCCGTCCAGACCAGCAGCCCGGCATCGAACTCGCTGCCGTCGCTCAATGACACCCGCCCGTTCACCACCTTCTCGAGCCTGGTACTGAGCCGCATGTCGACGCCCCGCTCGAGCAGCAGGTCGTAAACGTAGTGGCCCAGCCTCGAAGGGATTTCGGCCAGGATTTTGGGGGCCGCGTCGACCAGGACCCAACGCTGCCGCGCGTCCTGCAGAGTGGGGTGATAACGCAACGCGTCGTGGGCGAGCTCGCGCAATTCCGACAGCGTCTCCACCCCCGCGTAGCCGCCGCCGATGAAAACGAAGGTGAGGAGGCGGTCCCGACGTACGGGGTCGGGCTCCACCGCAGCCGCGGCCAGGAGCCGGAGCAGGTGGTTGCGCAGGTACAGGGCGTCAAGGACGGTCGTGCAGCCCACGGCATGCTCGATGAGGCCGGGTATGGGGAGGGTGCGCGGGACGGCGCCCACACCAACAACGACGCTGTCGTAGCTGATCGTCATGCGCAGCCCGCCGTCGGTCTCCACCTCGGCCCGGTTTTCGTTCAGGGCGATGTCCGTAACGCGGCCATCAATAACCTCGGCGTGAGGGCACGCCATGGCCAGAGGCGTCATTACGTTGCGCACTTCGACGATCCCGGCCGCCACTTCGGGGAGCATGGGCGTGAACAGCATCGAGTTCTGCGTGTTGACGATGGTGGCGCCCCGAGAGCCGAGCAGGCGAGCAACGGTGGCACCCCCAAACCCGCCGCCCACCACCAAGACCCCGCCCCGGGCGCGCCGCATGCTGGTCAAACTGGCCACGCTCGTCTCTGGCGGGGTGCTCAAGCCTGGTAGGCCACGGCGTGACGGGGTTCGTAAAGCATGACGTCGCCCGCTCCGGGAACCTCCAACGTGGTTGTAAGCCCAAACCCCTGATCTTTGATTTCGCGCGTGAACCGGGCGCCTCTGGCCTCAAGAGCGGCCACGGTAGCCTTGATGTCGTCGCACATGATGGTCACCTCGTGGTGTTGCCCCGTGTGCCAGGCCTCGGATCCACCACCCTGGCCGCCAGAGGTGGGGTGGACGCCCAATTCGGACGGCCCGGTCCGGAAAATCAGCCAACCGTCGTGGGCATCGACGTAGGGCCACTCAAGGACGTCCCGGAAGAAGGCCCGTGCCGCCTCGGCGTCGTCGGCATAAACGAGGGCGTGAATACCAGTGATCATGCTCAGCAAAGTAGCTCGCCGGAGGGGCCGCGACTAGAGGCCGGGCACCACGCCTGGCGACTGGACGCCTGGCGACTGGACGCCTGGCGACTGGGGGCCGGGCGACGGGAGGCCGGGCGACTGAAGGCCGGCGATCAGAGGGGGGGCCGGCGGCCGGCCCACGGGAGGGCCTCTTCGAGCTGGGCCGCCACCTGGAACAGCAACGCTTCTTCCCACGGGCCGGCCACGAGCTGCACCCCGATGGGCAACCCGCTCGGGGCCGTGTGGGTAGGCAGCGAGATGGCCGGCAGGCCGTTCATATTGAACACCGAGGTGAAAACCACCATCTGCAGCACCTGGAGCGGGGTCCCGGCGGCAGCATGCGCAGCAGCCAAGACCTCGCCCGCCCGGGGCGGCTCGATGCTCATCGTGGGGGTGAGGAGTATGTCGAAGTCCCGGCCCCAGCGGGAAACAAAGTCCCGGGCCCATAACTGCAACCCGTAGACCGACCGTACGTAGGTGAGGCTGTCGACGTGCTTCGCCGCCTCCAAGCCGGCCTGGATGTGGGGCTCGGTTTTTTCCCAATCGACGTCAAAGCCGGCCAGGGACGAGTTGACCACGTTCAGGAAGTCCGCCAAGAACTGGTCGGGGACCGCGTACCCAATGACGTCAACGCGGTGGCCGAGCTTTTCCAGGGTCGCCGCCGCCTCGCGGGCAGCCTCGAGGCAGGGTTGGTCGAGGCCGAGGTCGAGCGGCGTCTCCTCGAGGACGCCGACGCGGAGCCGGCCCGGGTCGGCCCCAACCTCGGCGAGGAACGGCCGCTCGGGCCGGGGCGCGTTGTACCACTGGCCGGCGTCAGGTCCGCATATGACGTCAAGCAGCGCGGCCGTGTCGGCGACGTCGTGGGTGAGCACGCCTTCCACCGCCGCTCCCTCCCAACTGTTCACCAAGGACGGGACCCGTCCGCGGCTCACCTTGAGGCCGACCAGCCCGCAGCACGAAGCGGGGATGCGCAGTGAACCGCCGCCATCGCCGCCCTGGGCGGCGGGGAAGAGCCCGCCGGCCACTGCGGCGGCCGCCCCTCCGCTCGACCCGCCCGGCGTCCGGTCCAGGTCCCAAGGGTTGCGGGTGATGCCATACCGGTCGTTCTCTGCCACGGTCAGGTGCCCGAACTCGGGAGTATTGGTGCGCCCGCACAGGATGAAGCCCGCCCGCTGGAGCGCGATAACTACCCGGTCGCTGACCTCCGACAGGGCCCCCGCCGCCCCCCGCGACCCGAAGGTCACCGGCCAGCCGGCCACGCGGTTCAAGTCCTTGATCGGTATGGGCACGCCATGAAAAGGCGGCAGGCTGCCGGCGTCGGGGCCCACGAGGGCATCGCCGGCCGCCTTGGCCGCCTTACGCGCCTCGTCGTCGTTGCGCCATATGACGGCGTTGAGCCGTTCGTTCAGCGTGTCCACCCGCGAAAGGCACGCCTCGAGCACTTCTAGCGGGCTGACCGTTCGCGCTTTTATGGCCGCAGCGGTGGCGCTGGCAGTCTGGAAAGTGTCAAAGTCGTCCGGCACATCGCGCACGCTAGCAGCGCCGAGCCAGCCCGCACTGACCACCGTGAATCGGCGGTGAACGTCGTCGGGCCGGCCGGCGGGCTAAGCGTTCACCTGCGTAACGTAGGTGGGCTGGACGAAAACACCACCGTTTTCCACGGTGTTGTAGTCATTGTTCACGTCGACCTGTGGCGTCGGTACTTCGCCCCCCCCGGCGGCCTGGATGAAGGCCTGGGCCCATGCCGGTGAATTGCCAGCCACGGTGACCTGCAGGGTGATATCGGCCTGTGCGCCTGCGGCGAGACCGGTGCTCGAAGAGCAGCTGGCTGTGGAGACCGTACATGCCCAGCCGGCGGGGGCCGCGAACGCATATGCGGAGAACCCGGCCGGGAGGTCGACGTTCAGGTCGACAATACCGCTCGTGGGCGCGAAGCCGTCGTTAGCCACGATGATGTTGTAGTCATCGAGGGCGGCCGGCCCATCTCCCTGGGCGAACGGCGCATAAGTCAGGCCGTGTGACGATGGGGCCGAAGTCACCACCAGCTGGGGCAGTTGGCCTACGGGCACATCATCCGTAGTGGCCGTCGGCCCGGCCATGCCACCGCCGCTCACAGTCACGCTGTTGACCAGGGACGCCTGAGCATAGTTCGCCACGGAGGTCGTGAGCGTTATCGGCGGGTAGGAAAGGCCCGGACCGAGCGCGTCCACTCGGAAGCAAGACGCGTCAGGCTCGAAGGTGTCAGGGGATTGCGCCGGGACCACCGGGTCAAGGCTGCAGGTCCAGCCGTTCCCGGCGATCTCCTGCGGGTTGAGGCCGGCCGGGAGCGTGTCCGTGACGGTAACCAGCCCGTAGCTGGCACCGGCGCTGGGCGCGTTCTTCACGGTTACCGTAAAGGTGTCCGAGGCATCCCCCTGCGCGAAGCTCCCTGTCGTTGTGGCCGTACCCGTCAGGGCGGGGGGCGTCTGCGGCGGGTAGCTGCCGGCCGGGTTGGTGCCCGTAATCGTCGTGTTGTCCGTGGCCACGGCAGGCGCGAACGCGCCTCCCCCCGACAGGTTGACGGTATTGACGGCGACGCCGGTCGGGGCGTTGCCGGCCACAGAGACCGTCAGCGTTACGGGTGGGTAGCCCGTGTTCGCCGGGGTGGCGTCCGAGCGGTAGCAAGTGGGCTGCGAGCTCAGCAGCGACGAGGGGCAGGTCCACCCTGAGCCCGTCATAGCCACCCCGCTCACGCCGGGCGGGAGGGTATCAGCCAGCACCACCTGGCCGAAGGTCGGGCCTCCCGGGCCCGCGGTGGCGGTGAGGGTATAAACATCGGCCGTGTCACCCTGGGCGAAGTCCCCCGTATGACTGCTCCCAACCGAAAGCGTGGCGGCGGCAATAATGGTCGTCGAGTCGCTGGTCGACGCCTTGCCCACTGCGTCGCCCCCGCCCGAGACGACCACTTTGGGCTCGGTGGCCGCCGTTGTGTCAGACGTGGCTGTGGGGCTGATGCTGACCACCTCGGTTATCGCCGGCTCCTCGCCGTTCTCACCCGGCAGGACGTCGCTCCGGTAGCAGGTGTCGGCCGGCTCATTCTGAGGCGAGGTGATGGGTGTGAGGTTGCAGCTCCACCCGCTGCCGTAAAGGCTCCCGATCGTCTCGCCTGCACCGGGCGTGAACACCACCGTGATAGGCGTCGTCGGGTTGCCATTTGTTGGCCCGCCCCCCTGATTGATCACCGTCTCCTGGTACTGGTCAGCCGGGTCACCCTGACGGAAGGCCCCGTCGATCGCATAATCGTTCGTCAGGTCCGGGAGACCGACGATCGGGGTCGGCGGTGCGATCGAGGAACTGGGCGCGGAGGGGAGGCCGCCGCTGACTGAAACGGCGTTTACCGCGTTTAAGCCGGCCACCGAGTTTTGTGACCCGTACCCGGCAGTGCTCGTGACGCTGACCGTCAGTGTCAGCGGCGGGTACGACTGGCCTGGGCCCAGCACGGCCGGGCCACCTCCGGCCCCGCCTGTCTCTGTGCACGTGATGGTCGGGTCCTGCGAGTCGTCGCAGGTCCACCCGGTCCCGGATATCGAGACGTAGTTGAGG
>JASHVH010000523.1 GCA_030039575.1 Acidimicrobiales bacterium
GTCGGCCAGGTCTTCGATCGGTACGATGAGCGGGGGGTCCGGGACAATTATTAGCCCCTCCTCACCCTGGCTCACCTGCCGCCAAAAGACGCGCAGGCTGTCACGGGTCCGCGCCTTGGCCACGTACCCTTGCATCATGCGAGCTTCTTTCTTGCTGAGCTGCTCGCGGCGCACTTCCGCTGAGACGTCTTCGAGGAGTCGGCCCGCCTCCAGGTGTTGGTACCAAACTTGGAGCGTGCCCTCGGCGGCTGCTTCTAGCAGGCGCGCGCGGTACGCGCCAACACACGTCATGACCACATCTCGTCGGTCGCTCTTCGAGAACCCGCGGTAGCGGCCCATGACCTCGAAACTGGCGGCCAAGCGTTTTACGTCCCACTCCCACGGGCCGGGCAGAGTCTCGTCGAAGTCGTTGATGTCGAAGATCAGCTGACGTTCGGGCGTACCGAAGAGGCCGAAGTTCGACAGGTGGGCGTCCCCGCAGAGTTGCACGGTGACGCCGGACTTGGGTGTCGTAGCGAGGTCGTTAGCCATCGGCAAAGCGGCCCCGCGATAGAAGGTAAAGGGGGAGACGAGCATGCGCCCGTACCGGATGGGCACCAGGTCGGGCACCCGCGTCGCCGCCTGTTCTTCGAGGAGCGCGACGGGGCCCGGCCGGTCAGGCGGTGGGTCAAAGCGGGCGTGGCTGCTCCTGGGGGCGTCCTGGCGGGCGGCCAGTCCTCGCGCCTCTCGCTCCGGCACCGTGAGGCGCTGTCGCCGCCATGATGCGGCAAACGGGCGTCTGGGCCTCCGTTCTGACGTGGCAACGCGGTCCTTAACCGCCTTCGTCGCCCCACTTCCGGTGGTGACGCTCAATGGTTCTCCCGTGTGTGCGAGCCAGGCCCCGGCTGGAGGGCCGACCGCGGAAAGAAGCCTGCCTTCCTACGCCGCCACGCTACGCCCCGTGACGGACCGGCGCCTTTTGCTCGGGCCGTAGCCCGGCCAGGTGGTCAGGCTGGCGCCGTGCGGTCAAAGATGAGAGGAGCGCGTACGTGGCGAACAGCGCCAGGCTGAAGACGAGCAACAACGGGCCCAACGTATTGGCGTCGACTGCGCCCATCACGACGCCCATGACCGCGGGCAACGCGGCCGCTCCTATCGCAGACGCCGCCACCTGCAGGCTCGCCGTCGTGGTGGTCGCCCTGGCGTCCGAGGTACCGACGCGTCGTGCCGTCGTCAGCGTCAGCAGCGGGAAGATTGGGGCGGCGGCCAGCCCTATGACCATCATCCCCATCACGGCCACGTAGGCGGGGCCGGGCACCGTCATTAGCGTGGCGCCGAACAATACTCCGGCCACCCCGCCACCGAGGACCCGGTTGGCCCCCACCCGTTCTGCAACTGGGCCGAAGACTGCCCGTCCGACGAACATCATCGCCCAGTAAAACGAAACAGCAACACCGGCAAGACTGACAGGCAGACCACGTCCAGCGGTTAAAAAAAGAAAGCCCCAAATGCCTGGCCCCGATTCGACGCCTGTTTCGATGGCGCTGAACACCAAGGCGCTCAGCACCAATGCGGATGGCCATTGCCACCGTCGCCGCCCACGGCGGTCCCCAGCTCCTGCAGGTCCCGGGGTGCCTACTGGGGCGGGAGCGCCCAGGTTCAAGGACGTGCCCCAACGCCGCCGGAGCGAGCCGAAAACGACGGCCACAATGGCAAGGGCGAGCGAGAACGCCGCGAACGTCAACCGCCAGCCGAAACCGTTGGCCAAGAGCGCCGTCACGACCAACGGGCCGATGGTGGCGCCCAGGCCGTAGCTGGCGTGCATCCAGTTCACCTGGCGGGCACCGAAGCGATGAGCGGCGTACGCATTGAGGGCCGAATCGATGGCGCCGAAGCCGAGGCTGAAGAGGACGGCGCCGATGGCGACGACCCACAGCTCCGGCGCCGCAGCCTCGAGGCCCAACGCCAGCGAGACCAGCATGGTGCCGAGGGCGAGGAGCCAGCCCACGCTGATCCTCGACAGGATGTGCCCGGTGGCTGCGCTGGAGACCACCGAGGCGACGACCCCGAAGACGAGCAGGATGCCGAGGGCACCCACCGGCTGGTCCAGGCTGAGCCGCATGGACGGCCACAAAAGCCCAAGAGTCGAGCCAGGAAGGGCGACGCTCACGTACGCCAGGCAAGCGAGGAAAAACGGGGGCACAGGGAGAGCTCCTTTGACGAGAGACGGTGCTCGCCGGCCTCGTGGGGCGTCCGGGACGCTGGCCCACAAAGCAAAAGGCGATGGGCTCGCTGTGCCGCTGTTCGGAGCAGCACGCGATGACAGGTCACTGAGCGACCTAATGCGTCAACGCGTGCTTGGTTGCCCGGGCACCCCAACTCCTCGAAGTCTTCGCTTGCTGGCCTACCCTAGCGGCTGACGCCCTGATCTCGTCTGTGACGTTTGCAGGTGGCCACGGGGCGCCGCCGACGGCCGGCAGGACGCCACGCCACCGCTCATGGGTAGGGTCGGGTGGCTGTGGGCCCCCGCACCGAAGACGACCGGCCGCGGCCGACTGCCCCGGGGACGGGCCCCTCCCGGTCGGACCTGTCGGACGAAGGCGGCAACCCCGCGTGCAAGGCCGGGCTGATTTGCCCAGAACGTGGGGTCATCCTCGACGGCAGCCCTCACGAGAAGGAGTGTTCGGTCCCGCACCTCGTGTAGCGCCCGGGGTCATTGGCCCCGGAGCAGGTCCCGCAGTACTGCCGCTTCAGACCGCTCGAGGTCCTTAGTCGCTGTGACAAGTACGAGCCTGCCGGCCCGGGCCCGCTGGCGCAGCGAACTGAACGCATCGCGGGCCGGCCCCGTCTTCAGCTCCTGACCGTAACGCCGGGCGAACTCGTCGAACCGCTCCGGCTCGTGCCCGTACCACTTTCGCAGCTCAGTGCTGGGCGCCACGTCCTTCAACCACTGGTCGAAGGGCGCCTTTGCCCGGGCCACGCCACGAGGCCACAGCCGGTCCACCAGGACGTAGTACCCGTCCCCCTTCTGCAAGCCGTAAACCCGGGCTATCTCGACGTCGGGTTTCATTTGTAAATGCCCTCACGAGGGGCCGACAAAGATGCAGAACGGGTGGCCGGCGGGGTCGGCGTACACCCTGAGCGGTTCCTCCTCGTCAGCCGACCGGTCCTCCAGCAGCCGTGCACCGAGCTCGAGGGCGCGTACGTGCTGGGTGTCGAGGTCCGCCACGGTCGGCACCGTGAGGTCCAAATGGAACTGTTGTGGGATGTCGTCCCGTGGCCAGGTGGCCGGCGAGAGGCGGCCTACCTGTTGGAACGCCACACGAGTACTTCCGTCCGGGGCGCGCAGGACGAGCCAGTCCTGGCCCCTCTCGTCCTCCTCGCCCGCCTTCGGCGGTTCGTCGCCCGGCCGGTAGGAAAAGCCCAGCAGCTGCCGGTAAAACTCCGCCAACGTCCTGGCGTCCGTGGTATCGAGTACCACCTGTCGCAGCACCGGGAAAGACCCCTGGCCCTCTTCTGCCGTACCTGCCATTGTCCGGCCACGCTACCGTCAGCCGCCCCAAGCGACTGCCGGACCGGGCCTGCCATCGTTCTCGCTGACGGTTAGGCCACGGCTGGGGACGTTCACTGCGGACGGCCAGCCAGGGGCAGCGTCGGGCCGGCGCGTCAGGCTTGCGGGTCAGGCCGGCGGGTCGGGCCGCCGGGTCAGGCCGGCCCAGCCAGGCAGGCCAGCCAGGCGGGCCAGCCAGGCAGGCCAGCCAGGGAGGCCTGTGCCGGGCAAGCCCAGTCAACTGGACCGGTGCTTCTTCCCCATAAGCCTGGAGCGCAGCGAGACCAGGCGCGCCGTCTGGTTGGTAATTACGGCGTCTACGCCGGCTCGGAGGACCCGCTTCATGTGCCACTTGCGGTCGACAGTCCAGACGGAAACGCCGACTCCTGCTGCGTGCATCTGGTCAACGACGCCAGGTGCGACCAGCCGCCAATATGGGTTGAACCATTCCGGTCTCGTCTTGGCCAGCAACCTGCGACTGGGAGGCCGGCGCTTGTCCCAACTGAGGGCGATGCGGGCCGACGACGACATCTCACGCAACCGGACGAGTGCCTCGGTTTGGCCGGCGAACACACAGCGGTCCAGAGCCTTGGTCGCATTGGCCACGGCGAACGATGCCTCGAGGACCTGGACGCTGGGCACGTCCACCATTATCGGGAGCTGGACGGCGCCGAGTACCTCCTCGAGGCGGGGGATACGGTAGCCGTTGCGCTGGATAGCGGAGACCTCGTCCCAGGCGAGGGCCGCCACGGGCTTTGGTACGCCCCAAGGGTTGGCAAGGGTCTTGTCATGAAGTACAACGACGTGGCCGTCGCGCGTCAGGTGGCAATCAAGCTCGACCATGTCCGCGCCGAGGGACGCGGCGCTCTCGAAGGCCTCGAGAGTGTTGCCCCAGTGGTTCACCGGGTCTCCCCGGTGGGCAATGGTGATCGTCACCAAACGCACTTTACGTTGCGTCCTCAGGAAAACTTGCCGCTCGAAGGCCAAATCGCCAGTCCTTCACAGGAATTAAGGCTTCGAGCGCGCCAGCAGTCCGCCGGTGGTCGCTCAGGGTGTTCGGTTCGTCCGGCGTGGGCCGGCTGTTCCGCTTCGCCCAGCAGTGCGCACCCCCCGGCCGCTCCAAGGCTCCTTGAGATCGTCAGCTCGTCCACGGCCATCGGCCGCGTACGGAACGAAGTAGCGGGCCGCACCGGTCTCCTGACGGGGACCCCGGGCGTGGCGGGGAGCGGACGTGATGTCCCACCTCCTGGCGCGGGCTACAACCAGCGGCAGAGGGGCGGTGCGAGCCCGGGGGCGGGTTCGCCTGCTCGGTCGGGGGGTTTGTGGGGCCTCTGAACCTGAACGGGTCTGGGATGTGATGTGAGGAGCTGGGCTTGACATTTGGTCGAGGGCGTTAGATACTGTGAGCGGCTACGGTAGGGATCTTCGGCGCATGCCGGCGGAGCTTTTGAGTTATTTACTGGAGAATAGGTCGAGGACGGGCGTACGCGGGGTTGCCCACAGCACGGTCGGTCCCGGTTGTTCGTGGTAGAGCCTGGGCGGTTGTGATGAGTTGGCAGGGAAAAGGACGGGTTTGGCTCGTCCCCGGGGGAAGGGTGCTGCACACATGAAAAGGCTGTTTAGGTACCTGTTGGTCGTATTAGTCATTGCACCGCTCAGCGTCGTCGCGGCTTCGAGCAGCGCACCACCAGCCCTGGCGGAGGACAACGGGCTCGGCCTCACGCCCATGATGGGCTGGTCCACGTGGGGCCCTCTTGGGACCTCGCCGAGCGCGGCATTGGACGAGCAGGCGGCCAGCGACCTGGTGAGCACCGGGCTTTCGAAGTTGGGTTATGACTACGTCGACCAGGACGACTTTTGGTACGAGTGCCCGGGCAGCCAGGGCCCC
>JASHVH010000524.1 GCA_030039575.1 Acidimicrobiales bacterium
CACAGCCGTTCGAACGCAGGGAGCCCCAGCGCCGCTTGGCTCTTACTCGCAAGGGATAGTTTCGGGTGGCCTGCTCTTCGTTTCGGGACAGGTGCCAGCCGACCCGGCCACAAGAGCCGTGCCGAAGGACTTTGCCGACCAAGTGCGCCGCACGCTCGACAACGTGGCCGCCATTGCAGAAGCAGCCGGCGCCCACCTGGCCGACGCGGTCCGTATCGGCGTTTTCCTGGCCAACCTCGACAATTTCGGCATGATGGACGCGGTGTACCAGGAGTACTTCGACGACCCGATGCCGGCCCGCACGACCGTGGCCGCCGGCCTCCGGGGGTTCGACATCGAGATCGACGCAGTGATCGCGATCCGAACGGATGGGTGAGAGCCGCGGCCTCTGACGCCCTACGTGCCCCCGCCGTCAACGGGGTGAACGCCGTGTTCGGCGATATCGCCCTTCCGGCCATGCTCCTAAAGGAGACGGCGCTCGAGAACAACCTCGCCGTTATGAAGCAGTACGCGGAAGAGCACGGGTTCCTGTTGGCCCCCCACGGCAAGACGACGATGGCACCTAAGCTTTTCCAGCGCCAGCTCGACGCCGGGGCCTGGGGTATCACCGTCGCCAACTTGGCCCAGGCCGGGGTGGCCTACGAGGCCGGCGCCCGCAGGGTGCTGGTGGCGAACGAAGTTGTGAGCCGCGCCGACGCCCAGTTCATCGCGCACGCCCTGGCCACCCGGGCGGAGCCGGCTACCAGCTCTCCCCAAGTAGCCGGGCCTCCCGTCACCTCCGCTGCGGTTGGACCGGCGCAGGGCAACGCTCGAGCGGCCGACGGCGCCAGAGACGGAGAGCGGGAGCTCTATTGCCTGGTCGATTCAGTGGCCGGGGTGGATCTGCTCGACCGGAACCTGGGCCTGGCCGGTCTGGTGGGCCGGCTCGGGGTGTTCGTCGAGCTGGGTGTGCCGGGCGGCCGCACGGGGGCCAGGAGCGAGGGCGAAGCCGTAGAGGTGGCCGGCGCGGTACGGGCCAGCGCCCGCTTGCGCCTGGTCGGGGTGGAGGGTTATGAGGGCCTGTTGGTCCCTGACCGGTCGGCGTCCGCTTTGGCGACGGTGGACGACTACCTCGATGGCCTGCGCCGCCTGACCGTGCGCCTCGCCGACGACGGGGCGTTTTCGCCGGGCGGACCGGTACTTGTGTCCGCCGGAGGCAGCCGGTTTTTCGACCGGGTGGCGGCCGTGCTCGGTGAAAAGGCGCAGTACGGAGGCCACGATGTACGGCTGGTCGTACGTTCTGGTTGTTATTTGGTCCACGACCATGGGACCTATGCGGACGCTTCGCCTCTTGCCGGTCCTGGCCACCTGGGGCCCGGCCTTGTGGCCGCCCTCGAGGTTTGGGCCGACGTACTTTCTGTACCTGAGCCGGGTCTCGTCATTGTCGGGCTGGGAAGGCGCGACGTCTCCTATGACCTTGGCCTTCCCGTAACTCTCGCGGTGGCGCGGCTCGGGCAACGGAGCATCGAGCCCTTCGCCGGGAACGTCCTGTCCCAGCTAAATGACCAACACGGCTACCTGCGCTTGGACAGCGAGAACCAAGGCAGTCAACAAGTGCCGGTCAAGGTGGGCGACAAGATCGGCTTTGGGATATCGCACCCGTGCACGGCTATCGACAAGTGGCGCACCATATTTCTCGTAAGTGACGATTACGAGATCCGGGAACTGATCGCGACTTTCTTCCATTGAGCACGGAGGCCGGCCGCTTGAGCCCGACAGGCGAAAACGGGCCATTGTTCGACCTCGTTGTACGTGGTGGCCGTGTGGTGGACCCGGTGACGGGAAGGCTCGGCCGCTTCGACGTAGCCATAGCCGGCGGCGTGGTAGCCGACATCGCGCCGGCCATACCAGGCGATCTTGCCACCGGCGTTGTGGACGCAAAGGGCGCCCTTGTCGTCCCGGGGCTGGTTGACTTGCATACCCACATATTTTCTCCCGGCACGTTCTGGGGGGTCGACCCGGGCCCGACGGCTTGGAGGAGCGGCGTCACAACCTGGGTCGACGCGGGCTCTGCCGGCGCCTACAACCTCGGGGCGTTACACCGGCTATGTGGCTCTTTCCCCCCTTTGACCACCCGCGCCTTTGTCAATATCAGCAGCATTGGGCTGGTGGCCGAGACGGGTGAGGGCCGGCGAGACGACCTTTGTGACGCCGGGCTGGCGGTCGACGCCATCGAACAGAACGCTGACTTCGTGGTAGGGGTCAAGTGCCGTCTCGACCGGGCGGTGGTGGGGGAGATGGGCATCGTGCCCCTGCAACGGGCGATCGAAGCGGCGGCTGCGGGCGGCCTGCCAGTGATGGCCCACATAGGGACCGGCCCGCCAGACATCGACGAAGTCCTCGACCGATTGCGCCCCGGTGACATCGTGACCCATTGCTACACCGGCCAGGGCATGGCGCTACTGGACCGAAGTGGGGGCCCCCGGGCGAGCGTAGTACGGGCCAGGGAACGGGGCGTGTTGTTCGACGTCGGCCATGGAGCCGGCGGTTTTTCGTTCGCGGTGGCCGAGAGGATGCTGGCTTCAGGCCACGTCCCCGACGTCATCTCTTCGGACCTCCATCAGCGCAGTGTGCTCGGCCCGGCGTTCGACTTACCCACGTGCATGTCAAAGTTCCTCGCCCTCGGGATGTCGCTCGAAGAGGTCGTCCAGGCCGCGACCGTCAACCCGGCCCGCGCTATAGGGCAGGCTTCACTGGCCGCACCACTGGCCATCGGAGGTCGGGCCGACGTCGCCGTGTTCGAGGTCGAAGTGGGAGATTTCGCCCTCTACGACACGTATATGGAGCAACGAAAGGTCGACCGCCTGCTTGTCAACCGCGCCACGGTCGCCGGGGGCGTCCTCCTTCCCCCCGTGGCTGCCGCGCCGCCGGCGTGCTGGATCCCTTCGACCGACCGGCAGGACGACGTGCTCCACCGGGACGCCGGGGAACTTCGCCGCCCATGGGCCACTTTGCTGACCCACCCGAACGACTTCGTCCATCTTCCCCTTGTCGGGCCACCAATCTGAACTGGCCATGCGGTCTGGCACCTTGGCCTACCCCCGTGTGGCCGCCCGTAGATCCTCGTAAACACGCGCCGTCTCGGCCGCGGGTGGGGCCCCGAGCTCCTTGCGCAGGTAATCCTGCAGTGTTTGGTAGTGACGCATCGCCCTTGCCGGTTCTCCCAGGCGGCCCCAGCATTTCATCAGTTCCCGGTGGGCGGCCTCGTCCAGTGGCTCGTGAGCTACAGCCCGCTCGTAAACCTGCACCGCCAACCGGAAGCGACCCGCATTTACGAGGATGGCTCCGGTGGCGCCAAGAGCGAACTCGAAATTTGTGCGAAGTTCCCGCCTCCGCACTGCGGCCCATTCGCTCGAGGCGACGCCTTCCAAGAAGTCCCCACCGTACACGCTGATTGCTGTCTGCAAGTGAGATAGGGCTTGAGGGCCTTGTAGGCGTCGCGCGGCGGCCAGAGCGCCCTCGAACTCGCTCACGTCGTAGGTGTGGGGGCGGCCGGCATTGAAACAATACCGGCCACCGCTGAACGTGACCCATTCCCGGTCGCCGACGGCGCGTCGCATGTCCCGCATAGCGCTGTGCAACGCATTACGAAGTTGGCGGTCACCCAGGTCCGGCCACAGAGCCAGTCCCAACTGGTCCCTGGTCCTCGAGGGCGAACTGCAAAGAAGGAAAAAAAGCTCACGCGGTTTTGAATAACCCCAATCGGTGGGGCCCACGAGGCGCCCATCGACCCGCACTTCCACCGTGCCCAACGCCTTGATGGACAGGCCAGGATTTGATGAGGCGATGGCCTCGTCCGCCTTTTGGGCCGCTCTTTTCGGCTTCCTTTCCGGCCGGGCCCCTTCGGCGGGTTGCCTGCCCAGCGGCTCGCCTTTGTTAGCCCCGGGTCTTGGCGGAGAAGGTTGAGCCAGCCACTTGAGGAGGTCGTCGAAGGAGGCGGTCCTTCCCTCGTCGAGGGCGTGTTCGAACTCTTTTTCGGCTAGCGCCGACCGGACAGACTCGAGGGTGGCAGCATGGTCAGCCTGTTCACACGCGGCGATGGGGGTGCCGATCCTTGCCCTGGCGGCCTCGGCCGCGCCGAGCAAGACGGCCGCCTTCCGCGGGTCTCCTGTGCGTGCGGCGGCGTAGGCGAGATCCTCGAGAACGCTGGTTTGCCGCCACTGGTCCCCAAGTTCGCGGTGGATTTCCAAGCTCGTCCGGAGCATCGCCTCGGCGGCGGGGTCTCCACGGCGTAAAGCCACCAGCGCCAGTTCGTTAAGGTTCCAGGCGGTCCCTTCCTTGAAGCCGATTGCCTCTGATATGGCCATACTTTCGTCCAACAACTGTTCAGCTCGCCGGAGATCCCCTTCCAGCCGGGCCACCACCCCCAGGCTGAGCAGGGACCACGCCGTGCCCTCAGCGTCGTCGAGCCCCCGGAACATCTGCAGCGCGGTTTCGCAATCGGCTCTTGCCTGTTCGGTGTTCCCCTGCAGCCAGGCGGCGAAGCCAAGGTAGCCGAAGGCGCTGGCCACCCCCCACCGGTCGCCGACCGTCTCGAAGAGGGTTTTGCTTTCTGTGTGATGGCGTTCTGCTTGTTGGTACCGGCCCTGTTCGCGGTCGACACTGCCGAGCCGCTCGAGGGTCAAGGCCATCCCTTCGTCGTCTTTCAGGGCCTTGTAGAGGCGCAGGGCGGCAGTCAGGCGCCGCACTGCGGCGGAATAGTCGCATTGCAAGAAAGCGAGGAACCCGCTCGCTCGCAGCGCCTTCGCCCGCGCCGGGGTGGGGGCGCCGGGCGCCGCTACGACCGCCCAGTCGAGCCAGTCCCGGCCTTCTTTGTAATGTCCGTGGAGGTACCAGAAACGCCCCAGCCCGCTGGCTATTTCGAGGACGGCCCTTGCGTCGCCCACCTGGCGGGCGAAGTGCAGCCCGGCCCGAAAGTCGTTGACCTCCCGTTCCAGGGACGCCAGTTCCTCAGCTTGGGTGGCTCCCGCCAACCTGGGCTCTGCCCTCGCGGCCCGCCTCATGCACCAGCCGAGGTGAGCCTGCCGGCATAGCTCCTCCTCCCCGGCCGCCGCCAGTTGCTCGGCCGCGTACTGACGGACGGTGGCCAGCAGGTGGTAGTTGGCTTGCCCGCCGATGAACTCTGCTACCACCAGCGACTTGTCGACCAGACGGCGGAGCCCGCCGAAAGCCGCCGAGCCGTCGCCACCGGGTACAGCGACCCTGGAGGCGGCCTCGAGCCTGAAGGGGCCGACGAACACGGACAGCCTCCGAAGGAGTTCTTTCTCGTCCGCCGCCAGAAGTTGGTAGCTCCAGTCGAGGGTGTCCCAGAGCGTCTGGTGGCGAGGCGGTGAGGTGCGAGGGCCGCCGACCAGAAGGCCGAACACGTTGTCGATACTGGTGGCGACCTCTTCGACCGGCAGCATACGGAGGTTCGCCACTGCCAACTCGATGGCCAGTGGTAGGCCGTCCAGTTGCCGGCAGATCTGGCAAACGGGTTTGGCGTTGGCTTCGGTCAGGTTGAAGGAAGGGAAGGCCGCCCTGGCTCGCTGGACGAACAGCTCTACGGCATCGCACTGCATCACGGCCTCGAGGCCCTGTTCCGCCGCGGGTACGCTCAATGGCTCCACTCGCCACACCACTTCGCCCGGGACGCCCAGCGGCTCCCGGCTGGTGGCCAGGACGCGCAACCCACCGCAGCTGACGAGCAGGTCAGCGCAAAGCCTGGCCACGGACGCCACTACGTGTTCGGCATTGTCGAGCACAAGCAGCACCTTCCGCGAACCCAACACCTCGACCAGGGCCTCAGACGAGCCCGGGCCGGAGCTCTCGTGCGCGCCCAGGGCGTCAGCGACGGCGAGCTCGACGAGTTCGGCGCTCACCGGCGCCAGCTCCACCCAGTAGGTCTCCGTTTTGCCGACCCGGAAGGCCCTCGCAGTCTCGGCCGCCAACCTCGTCTTGCCGACGCCACCGGGGCCCAGCAGAGTCACCAGCCGGTCTTCTGACATCCGCCGTCTTAGCGTCGCCACTTCCTCCTGGCGCCCGACTAGCGGGGTGAGGGTAGCGGGAAGTTGAGCGGCGCCCCCACTACGTAACCCGGCCCCCATGCCGAGGGCGTCCGAGCCGAGGGTGAGGGTCATGCTGACGCGGTCCTTGCAAAGCTGAGGCGAGTTGGCGCTGACCAGGTTTGGCGTTTGAGGGTGTCCAGGTGAACAATAGCCGCGCGTCGAGGTCCGGTTGCCGACGAGTTAATGGGCCTTTCGGTACATCCCGGCGGCCCACCGCCGCCGGGCTAGGGTCTTCGCATTGGAGACGGTCGTCGGGACGCGCGATGATCCATGCGTGCGTATGACGCCGATAATCGGACAGAAAGCCTGGTTCGGGCCACGCCGCGTGGGTTGGGGGCTGGCTCCGATATCGCTAGAGGGATGGGCACTGACGGCCCTGTTCGGGGTTATCACCTCGGTGGCCAAGAGGAAGGGCCTATCCAGGCAGCCGATGCAGTTATTGCTCGGTTCTTTCTCCGTCGTCGTCGCTTTGAAGGGCACGAGCCCGGGTGGGCCTCGGCGGCGGCGCGCCTTTGACCTGGAGAGACGTCGCCTTTCGTCGACGGGCGAACCCCAGGCCGGTTAGCCGGCCGGCCGGTGACGAAAAATACGCACCCCTGACCGCCGGTAAACGTTACTGCCGGTTCGTCCGTTAACCCCACAACGCGTCGATGTCCACCGGGAAGTGGGCCGGCGCACCCGCCGGCAGGGGAGGGCGCTCGGGGACTTCTTCGACCACCTGCACAACAGCCATAACGTTGTCGTCAACAAACCGGCTAACGGTGGCGTAGCTGTGCCGGTCGTCGTGGGCACGGCGGCGGTGCGGCATTCGTAAGGGAGTGTAAAGGTGAAGCTCGTCGCGGGCGCGGGTCACGGCCACATAAAAGAGCCGGCGTTCTTCGTCCAGGCCTTCCGCCGACCCCAGTGCCATATCAATAGGTATCGACCCGTCTATTACTTGGGGGATATGGACGATCGGCCACTCGAGGCCCTTGGCCGAGTGGATCGTGGAGATGATGACGTAGTCCTCCTCGACCACGGGCGGCCCGGCCGTGCCGCCGGTGGAGACGGGAGGGTCGAGGGTCAGTTCCGCCAGCCAGGCCGAGAGGTCACTGGCGGCCGCCGCCGCGCCCACCAGGCGTTCGAGGTCGCCGAGGCGAACGCCTGCGTCGGCGTAGCGGTCGTACACGAGCGGCCGCAGCACGCCCAGCACGCCTTCAGCCCGTCGTCCGGCCGCCCCGAAGGCTCTGGCGGTGAGCAGTCCGTGAAGGGTGTTGGTGAGGCAGTTGCGCGCTGGGGCGGGAGCGGCCGCCACCAACTCTTGCCAGTGGTCAAGCGGGTCACCGTCTGAGCCCGCGGCCAACATGGTCAACGACCGCGCACTCGACGGCCCGACGCGGCCGTGCAAACGCAGGAGCCGGTACCAGGCGATTTCATCACGCGAGTTGTCGAGAAGGCGAGCGGTGCTGACAAAATCCTTCACGTGCGCCGCCTCCAGGAAGCGCAAGCCCCCGTACTTGCGGTAAGGGACCTTTCGAGCCGAAAGCTCCACTTCGACCAGGTCGCTGTGATGGGCGGCGCGCACCAGCACCGCCTGGTGCCTCAGCGGGGTGCCCTGTTCGTAGGCCGCCAGGATGGCGTCGGCGATGGCTTTCGCTTCTGTGGGGGCGTCGTGGCAGCGCACCAACCGGGGGCGTCGCCCGTCATGGCGGTCGCTGAAGAGGAGCACCTTTGTGTTATCTCCAGCCGGCCGCAGCGCGTTGGCGACGTCCAGGACCGGTTGGCGGG
>JASHVH010000525.1 GCA_030039575.1 Acidimicrobiales bacterium
GGCCTCGTCGGGCTGAGAGAGCCAGTGAGTTGTCACGTGCCTGCATTACAAGGCAGATAACGCTCCGCTCCGACCACGAGCGCAGATCGAGGGTGCGCAGGAACGCCCCAGGCTCGCTCGCTATGCCCCGAAGCAGACCGGCCCACCCGGTGCCGCCTTTCGTTGCGTCACCCGGCGCCGGCTCCACGAGAAGGGTGCCGAGGAGCGCCATCATGTTGGACCCGTGCCCGTAACGGACCGGCTCCACGTGCGTCCCCGCCTCAGGGTAAAAGGACGAAGTGATCGCCACACCCCGGCTGAAATCCGGCCCCGGGCGCCCATAGGGGGCGACCGCTCCGAGCAGGGACTCCGAATTGGTACGCGTAAGTTCGCCGAGCCGGGAAGACAACCCGGGTAACTTGCCGTAAACGGCCATTGCCTGCAAGAGCCTTTGCGTACCGAGGGCACCAGCGGCGAGGACGACCTGCTCGGCGGTCAAAACCTTTCGGCGCGACACGGGCGGCGGCCAACTGGGGGCCCCCTTTGTCGTGCCGACCTGCCACCCTCCGCCGTCGGCGGGTTCAACCGAGCAAACTGTGGTGAGCGGGACGACGACGGCCCCGGCTCTCTCGGCCAGGTGAAGATAGTTGGTAAGAAGCGTGTTCTTGGCCCCGTGCCGGCAGCCCGTCATGCACTCGCCGCACCGCAGGCAGGTTCGGCGGACGGGGCCGGCGCCCCCGAAGTAAGGGTCGGCGGACCGGGCCCCGGGCGCGCTGCCGGGCGGCCCAAAGTAGACGCCGACCGGCGCGGGGCGGAACGTGTCAGCCACCCCCATCTCTACCGCCACCCCGCGCATCGCCTCGTCGGCCGGGGTGAGGTCGGGGTTGTCCACCACGCCGAGCACCCGCTTTGCTTGGGCGAAATAGGGGGCCAGTTCGGCTCGCCAGTCAACGCCGGCCGGCCATTGCGGGTCGTCGTAAAAGGCCGGCAGCGGCTCGTAAAGAGTGTTGGCGTAGTTCAGCGAACCGCCCCCGACGCCGGCCCCGGCCAGCACCAGCACGTCGCGCAAGAAATGGAGCCGCTGTACCCCGTAACAGCCGATCCTCGGGGCCCACAGGAACCGGCGTACCTCCCAGGAAGTACGAGGCAGGGTAGCGGCATCAAAGCGCCGGCCGGCCTCGAGGACGGCCACCCGGTAGCCCTTTTCCGACAGCCGGAGGGCGGCCACCGAACCGCCAAAGCCGGAACCGACGATTATGACGTCGAAGTCGACCGTCAGCCTCCCGAGACGTCTTGCGGACGAGGCCCGCCGGAAGACAGGAAGGGCATCATGGCCCGGAGTTCTGCCCCCACTTTTTCGATGGGGTGCTCGGCGCCTTCTTTCTGCAGCCGGTGGTAATTGGGCAGCCCGTTGCGGTTCTCCTCCACCCACTCCGCGGCGAACGCCCCGGACTGGATGTCGGCCAGGATCTTTTGCATCTCTGCCCGCACAGCGTCGTTGATCACCCGCGGGCCACGGGTCATGTCGCCGTACTCGGCCGTGGTCGAGATCGAATAGCGCATACCGGTGATCCCGTGCTCGTAGATGAGGTCGACGATCAGCTTGACTTCGTGCAGGCATTCGAAATAAGCGGACTCGGGCTGGTAACCGGCCGCCACCAGCGTGTCGAAGCCGGCCTTGATGAGAGACGTGAGCCCACCGCATAGGACCACCTGCTCGCCGAACAGGTCGGTCTCGGTCTCCTCCTTGAAGGTGGTCTCGAGCACACCGGCCCGCGTAGAACCGAGGGCCCAGGCGTAGGAAAGCCCCAGGGGCTTGGCCTTGCCGCTGGCGTCGCGCTCGACGGCCAGCAGGCTCGGGACGCCGCCGCCGCCCTCGTACGTCCGCCGGACCAGGTGCCCGGGCCCTTTAGGGGCCACCATGACCACGTCAATTCCATCCGGGGGGTCGATAAGGCCGAAGCGGATATTGAACCCGTGAGCGAACATCAACGCATCACCCGGCCGCAGGTTGGCCTCGATCGACTCCGTGTAGATGGCCTGCTGGGCGGTGTCCGGAGCGAGGACCATGATGACGTCCGCTTCCGAGGCCGCTGTCGCCGGGTCGGTCACTCGAAGGCCGGCTGACGATGCCTTTTCGACCGACGAAGAGTTCGGCCGCAGCCCCACCCGGACGTCTACGCCCGAGTCCCGCAAATTGAGGGCGTGGGCATGCCCCTGGGAGCCGTAGCCGATTATCGCAACCTTGCGTGCCGTTATGACAGAGGGGTCAGCGTCGCGGTCGTAATATATGGTGGCCATTTACCTCGCCTTTCTTTCCGGGTGATCGCCCTGCTTATCTACCCGCCCGGGGTTACCGAAGTGCAGCATTTAGTAGCGGTTCGGGCCGCGCCGGACTGGAGGGCGCTCCAGTTTGGGCAGTGCCACCCGGCCAGTGCGCTGGATCTCGATGATGCCATAGGGTTTCAGAAGCTCTTCGAAATCGTCAAGTACGGCCGGCTGGGCGGCCAGCATGACCGTCAGCGCCTCCTGGCCCACGTCGACAATAGTGCCTCCGAATATGCGCACGAGGTCGCCGACTTCGCCTCGGGACGGGCCGGGCCCTCCAGGTGGGGCACAGCGCACCGACAAGAGCGCCAGTTCCCGCTCGATAGCTTCCCCGGGCGTAAGTTCGGTGATCTTCACCACGTTGACCAGTTTGAACAGTTGCTTCGTGAGCTGTTCGACGGAGGTCTCCTCCAGGTCCACCACTATGGTGACCCGGCTGAAGGCGTCGTCGTCGGTGGGCGCCACCGCCAGCGAGATTATGTTGAAGCCTCGGCGGGCAAAGAGCGCAGATATCCGCGCCAGGACGCCGGCGCGGTTCTCGACGATGATGGAGATCGTCTGGTGGTGCAGGCGCCCGCTGCCTGAGACCCAAGTGGTGACCGGGCTGGCTACGGACATTTTATTGCACCACCTTTTCGCCGCCGGGGCGGAGACCCGGGTGGACTATCACATCACTGTTGGACTGCCCGGCGGGGACCATGGGGAAGACTTTTTCCTGGGAATCCGTCCGGAAATCGATGACCACCGGGCGGTCGTCGATGGCGTTGGCCTTCTCGACGACGGGAGCGACGTCAGCGGCATGTTCCACGCGGAAAGCGACACAACCCATGGACTCGGCCCATTTCACATAATCGGGCAGATCCGGTGAGAGGTAGACCTCGGAGTACCGTTCTTGATAGAAGAGCTCCTGCCATTGGCGGACCATCCCGAGGTACGCATTGTTCAAGATGGCCACCTTTACAGGTATGCGCTCGCTCGACGCCGTCACCAGTTCTTGCGCCGTCATTTGGAAGCAGCCATCGCCGTCTATGGCCCAGACAATGCGGTCGGGCCGGCCCACCTTGGCCCCGATCGCCGCCGGCACGGCAAAACCCATCGTGCCCAGGCCGCCGGAATTGACCCAGGTATAGGGGTGCTCGAAACGCCAGTACTGGCTGGCCCACATCTGGTGCTGGCCGACCCCCGCCACCACTGTCGTGTCCTCAGGGCTGGCGTCCCGGATGGCCTCGATGACAGCCTGCGGCTTGAGCAGTTCCCCGTCCTCCTGGGGCTCGTAATAGAGCGGGAACCGCGACTGCCAGTCCCTTATTTGCGCCCACCAGGCGGACCGGTCCGGTTGGGGCTCCCCGCTGGCAATGAGCACCCGCGCCAGTTCCTCTATCACCTGACGGCAATCGCCCACGATCGGCACCTCGGGCCGGCGGATTTTGCCCAGTTCGGCCGGGTCGATGTCTACATGGACAATTTTGGCCCCAGGGGCAAAGGAACTGACCCGCCCGGTGACCCTATCGTCGAAGCGAGTGCCGAGGGCGATCAGAAGATCGGCCTCCTGCATGGCCATGATGGCGGCGTAATTGCCGTGCATCCCCGGCATCCCGAGGCACAGCGGATGGCTGTCGGGAAAAGCACCCCGGGCCATCAAGGTCGTGACCACCGGCGCCCCCGTGAGCTCTGCCAGTTTTCGCAGCGCTTCACTGGCCCGCGCCTTCAGGATCCCACCGCCGGCATAAATCACCGGGCGGTCGGAAGCGGTTATCAACCGCACGGCTTCGCGCACCATACGCGGATGGCCCTTCGTCGTCGGTTTGTACCCCGGGAGCGAAGCCGAAACTTCGACGTCATCGGGCCAGTGCCATTCGAAGCGAGCCGTCAGCACGTCTTTGGGGATGTCCAACAAGACGGGCCCGGGCCGTCCCGTGGTGGCCAACAAAAACGCCTGCCGCACCGCCAAAGCGATGTCCTCGGGCTCCATCACGAGCTCGTTGTGCTTGGTCACCGACCGGGTAATACCAACCGTGTCCGCTTCCTGGAACGAGTCGGTCCCGATCACGGCCCGGCTCACCTGCCCCGTGATAGCTACCACGGGGACCGAGTCCATGTACGCGTCGCACAAAGGAGTTATGAGGTTCGTAGCGCCGGGACCGCTTGTAACCATGACCACGCCGGGCCGGCCGGCCACCTGCGCGTAGCCTTCC
>JASHVH010000526.1 GCA_030039575.1 Acidimicrobiales bacterium
GCTGGGTGGCTTCCACGCCTCCTGGTTTCACCATGGACGTGCGGGCCTGGTCCTTGTTGTGCGGGGCGCCGACCTGGCCGGAATCACTGTGGGCCGACCTCCAAGGCCTTGTCCGGCCCTCCCGGCGCGATGGGGCCAAGCTGTACCGGCACCACCTCCCCGCCGCCATCGTCGAGGAGTGCTGGGAGCGCTTCGACCACGCAGTGAGGCCGCTGGCGGAAGCGGGCCGGCTGGGTGCCGTTGTCGTCCGTTTCCCCTCGTGGTTCAGCCCTCGGCCGGCGGCCTGGGATGAGCTGGCCGAGCTTCCCGCTCGCCTGCCGGGTACCCGTGTCGCGGTCGAACTGACAAATGAGCGCTGGTTCGAGGGGGACGCCTGCGAGCAAACTCTCGGCCTGCTCGAAGACCTGGGGTTGTGCTTCGTGTGCCGAGACGGTCCCGGTCCCCGCAAGCCGACCGTGGCGGCGACCTCCGAGGTCGGGTTCGTTCGCTTCACGGGCTCCCCGGCCCCCCGTGGCGAAGTGCGGACGGGGCCGCAGGCGGGCGACATGGCATGGTCGTACCGGTACAGCGACGCCGAGTTGGCAGCATGGGCCCCTGCCATTCGCGAACTGGCTTCATGCACGACGGAAGTGCACCTGATCATGGACAACTGCTGGCGTGCCAACGCGGTAGACAACGCCGCGAGCCTGCTAGAGCTCTTGGCTCCCTAGATAGCTCCCGGCATGGAGTTGCTCGAGGTAACGGCACAGGACGGGACGCGCCTCGCTTGCTGGGACTTCGGCGGGCAAGGACAGCCCGTCCTGATGCTGCACGGGACCGGCCTGCACGGGCGTTGCTGGGCGCCGGTGGGCCGGTCGCTCGGAAAGGGTTTCAGGGCAGTGGCGCTCGACATGAGGGGTCACGGCGCTTCGGGGCGCTCACCCGACGGCGGCTACGACTGGGGACGTTTCGGGACCGACGCGCTGGCCGTGCTCGACCAACTCGGCCTGGCCGAGCCCTGGGGAGTGGTCGGTGCCGGGCACTCGGCCGGCGCCACCGCGCTCCTGCTGGCCGAGGCGGCCCGGCCAGGTGCCTTTTCCCGCCTGTGGGGATGGGAGCCGATCATGGCCGTCCCGGGCACCGACCTCACCGAAAGCCATAGCGCCGACCTCGCCCGCCGCGCCCGGCGGCGCCGGGCTCACTTCGCCTCGATCGAGGACGCCAGGGCTCATTTTGTGGGCCGGGGCCAGTTCGCGGCGTTCTCTCAGGAGGCGATGGACGCCTTCCTGGCTGGAGCGTTCATCGACAACGGCGACGGTGGCGTCAGGCTCGCGTGCGACCCCGAAGACGAGGCTCGTATGTACGAGGGGGCCCTGGCTCATAACGCGTGGGACGACCTCGGCCGGGTGCGCTGCCCGGCCAGGATGTTGGGCGGAGGCCACAGCACTGCGGTCCCGCCGGACCAGCTGGCACGGGTGGCAAAGCGCCTACCGGCGGGGGAAATGTTGGTTATGCCGAACCTGGGCCATTTCGGGCCTTTCGAGAGCCCGACCCTGGTCGCCGCCGACATCGCGAAGTGGGCGGCGGGACTTGACTAGGACCTGCGTTTGGCCACGGTCCACCGCCGCCCGCCAGGGCTGAGCGCCCGGTTGCATGAGGACCGTCCGCCACCCCCGTCCCCGGGGCTGATTAACCTGGGTGGTTGATGTCGTTGCCTTTGCCAGCTTCCCTGACCCCGTCAAAGGTGACGACGTTCAAGGAATGTGCTCTGGCGTTCCGTCTTTCGGTCATCGAGAAGCTCCCCGAGCCCCCCAGCTTGCAGGCCTTCAGGGGTACGGTCGTCCACCGCGCCCTCGAACTGCTGATGTGGGACGAACGGCAGGGTGAGCGGACCTTGCCGGCCGCTTTCACCAAGCTTGAGCGCGCTCTGGACGAACTGCTCGGCAGCGAGGAAGGGACCGCCCTCGGCCTGGCCGGCCCCGAACTGGAGAACTTCGTCGAAGAAGCACACCAACTGCTCCGCAACTATTTCGAGCTCGAAGACCCCAACTCTGTCCGGGTCATAGGGACCGAGCTTCGGCTCCAAGCCGAGATCGGCCTGCCGCCGCCCCGGCGCCAGCGTGAAGTCCCCGGGCCGTTCGAAAACGGGCGGTCGGTGGAGCCCGACCGTAGCACTGGGCCCGGGGTGCCAGGGCCGGGGGGAGAAAGCGCTGAAAACGGGCCCAGGCCTTTGCGTCTGCGGGGCGTTATCGACAGGCTCGAGCTTGACCAGCACGGAGATCTGGTCGTTACGGACTACAAAACTGGTAAGGCGCCCGGGCACACCCAGGAGCAAGCGAGGCTCGGTGGCGTCCACTTTTACGCCTTTTTGTGCGAGCAAGTACTGGGCCGCCGCCCGGTAAAAGTGCAGCTTTTCCACCTTCGGGAACCGCTGGCGATTTGCACCGTCCCTTCAGAGCAATCGATCAACGGTCTCGAGCGCCAGGCTACGGCTATCTGGGCCGCGGTCAAGCGGGCCTGTTTATTGGAGGACTTCAGGCCTAAGACCGGGCCGCTGTGCGATTGGTGCGGCTTTCATGCCTACTGCCCGGCGATGGGTGGCGACCTCTCCCTGGCTCGACACCAACATCCTGATGCCGGGCAACAACAACACGTCGAACCTCCTCGCCTCTTCCCCCTCGCCGTCTCGCAGTGAGGCTTTTGCCAAATTCGCTGCCTGCGTTGGCGGTGCCCAATTTCGAGGGCGTCTCCCGGTTCGACAACGCCGTTGACAGTTATTTCGAGAGACACCTGCGAGGTCGTCCAGGGCTCGACCGGCTCATGTACGGTGCCAGTGCACTGGGTGACCACAGCGCGATATGGCTTGCCTTGTCGGCCTGGCAAGGATGGCGTTCGGGGACGGGTTGGCGGCCGGTCCTTCGCGCTGGCGCATTGCTCGGGGCCGAGTCAGCGTTCGTAAATGGGCTGGTGAAGCTGGGGTTCCGGCGAGAACGCCCTGAGAACACCGAATCCCGGCCGCTCCCCCTGCGCATCCCGCGGACGAGCAGCTTCCCGAGCGGCCATTCGAGCGCCGCCTTCTTCGCGGCAACATTGCTCGCCAATGGCCCGTCCGGGATCATTTACTACGTGCTGGCCACGGTTATCGCTTCGAGCCGGGTGTACGTGAAGATCCACCACGCTTCAGACGTGATAGCCGGAGCCGCCCTCGGAGCCGCCCTCGGTGAGGTGGCCAAGCGCATGGTGCCGCTGGTACCGCCTCGCCACTGATACCGGTGCCGGGCAGCGGCCCCCCGGAGCGCAACTGGCGATAGCGGCACCGGCACTTAGACGTGCCCAGGCTCAGCCCGAACCAGGCGCCGGGCCGGTCATCAGCCGGGGCGCCCCCGCCTTCGGAACAAAGCGCCCGCCTTCGCTGGTTGTAACAACCATGCCGAACACTTTCGCTGTCACCTGGGACTATCTTTGCCCATTCGCCCGGAATGCCCACGAGCACCTTGTCACAGCGCTCAAGGCGGGAGCGGACTGGGACGTCAAGTTCAAGTTCTTCTCGCTCGCTCAAGCTCATGTTGCGGAAGGCGGCGCCCCCGTCTGGGACGAACCGGCGTCTCATTCAGGCGTGCTGGCCGGGTTGGCCGGCATAGTGGTCCGTGAGCGCCAACCGGAGCGTTTCCTGGACGCTCACCTGGCTCTTTTCGGGGCGAGGCACGACCAGGGGGTCGACCTGCGTGATAGCGACCAGGTGGCCAAGACCCTCGACGCGATTGGTCTCGACGGGACCGGGATCGTCAAAGAAGCCGGCAATGGA
>JASHVH010000042.1 GCA_030039575.1 Acidimicrobiales bacterium
GACCTCGTGGTGAAAGGCCCGGCCGGGCTAAGCAAGGTCGCACCCTCCGACCGGTACTCGTTCACCTCTTAGGCCTGCGCCACGTAGACAAGGCGGTGGGCATGGTTAGTAGCCTGGCGCGGGTAAGATGGAAGACATGGACGACACAAGCGGGAGCCTCCAGGGCAAGTTGCTGGTGGCAGCGCCTAGCCTCCTCGACCCGAATTTCGCCCGCACCGTGGTCCTCATGCTGGCCCACGGGGACCAGGGTGCTCTCGGCCTCGTCCTCAACCGCCCGACCATCACCGCCGTTTCGTCCCCGCTGCCGGAGTGGGACGACCTGTGCACCTCGCCCGCCGTCGTGTTCGTCGGGGGGCCTGTGACCGAGGGGACGATCTGCCTGGCCAGGGTGAAGTCCGAAGTCTCGGTCCCCAGCTCGGGGTACCTCCCGTTGCAGGGGACGCTCGGGACCGTGGACCTGGAAGCGGACCCGGCCTTCGTGGCTCCCTGGATCGAACGCTTGCGGATCTTCGCCGGTTACGCCGGCTGGGGTGAAGGCCAGCTCGAAAACGAGATGGAAGCGGGGGCGTGGTGGGCGCTCGACGCCACCGAAGGCGACATCTTCAGTGAAGAACCGGCGCACCTGTGGAAGAGCGTCCTGCGTCGTCAGGGTGGGCTACTGGCCCTGGCCTCCGCGTTCCCGCCCGACCCTTCGCTGAACTGACAGTCGGCACCGCAACGCCGACCGGCCGAGCCCTTCTCTTGGTCGGCGCCTCAGCCCGTTACGAGGTTCAGTCCTACCCCGAGGTGTGGCCCGTCGGCAGTACTAGTCGCGCGCCCTGGCTCGCTGGCGAGCCCGGTCGGCTTGTGGGAGGACAAGCTTGCGCAATCGCACCGACTGCGGCGTCACCTCGGCGCACTCGTCCTCGCGGAGGAACTCGAGCGCTTGCTCCAGGGACAGGAGCCGGGGAGGCGACAACCGTACCAGTTCCTCGGCCGTGGACGAACGCATATTAGTGAGTTTGCGCTCCTTGGCCGGGTTGACGTCCATGTCCTCCCGCCGGGCGTTCTCACCCACGATCATCCCCTCATAAACCGGGGCACCGGGGCCGACGAACAGCGTCCCACGTTCCTGCAGGTTCAACAGGGCGTAGGTGGCGCACTTCCCCCGCCGGTCGGCGACGAGCGAGCCGCTCTGGCGCGTGCGTATCTCGCCGAACCAGGGCTCCCAACCGTCCAGGACATGGTGTAGCTGCGCCGTGCCTTTCGTCTCGGTCAGCAACTGGGACCGCAGGCCGATGAGGGCGCGCGAGGGGACCAGCCAGTCCGTCCGGGCCCAGCCGCTCCCGTGCGAGACCACATGCTCCATGCGGCCCTTGCGCCCCGCCAGCAACTGCGTCACCGTCCCGAGGTGCTCCTCGGGTATGTCGAGGGAGACCCGTTCGACGGGCTCGTACACCTTGCCGTCGACGACCCTGGTGAGCACCTGGGGCTTTCCTACCGTCAGCTCGAAGCCCTCGCGGCGCATCAGTTCGACGAGAACGGCCAGGGCCAGTTCGCCGCGTCCTTGGACTTCCCAGGTGTCGGGCCGTTCGGTGGGGACCACCCGGATGGACACGTTCCCGACCAGTTCGGCGTCAAGGCGGCCCTTCAGCAACCGGGCCGTCAGCTTGCTCCCTTCTTGGCCCGCCAGCGGGGAGGTGTTGACACCGAAGGTCATGGAGATGGCGGGCTCGTCCACGGTCACGCCCGGGAGCGGGCGCGGGTCGGAGAAGTCGGCGAGCGTGTCCCCGATCATCACGTCCGGTAGGCCGGCCACTGCGATTATGTCGCCTGGCCCCGCACCGCCGGCGCCGGCGTCGATGCGTTGCAGCGCTTCCGTCAGGTACAGCTCGGCGACGCGCGCCCGCTGGGGGGGGCCGTCCACGCCGTGACGGCACCAGGCCACGGTATCGCCCTTGTGCACCCAGCCCTGGTGGACACGGCAAATGGCCAGGCGGCCGACGTAGGTGGAGGCGTCGAGGTTGGCCACGAGCGCCTGGAAAGGATGCCCCTCGGTGTAGGTGGGGGCGGGGATGTGCTCGATGAGCAGCTCGAAAAGGACCTTGAGGCCGGGCGCGTCGGGCACCTCTTCGGCTGTGAGGGCGGCCTGGCCGGAACGGGCATTGCAGTAGACGACCGGGAAGTCGATCTGAGCCTCGCTCGCCCCGAGGTCGATGAACAGGTCGTAAATGGCGTCGAGGACCTCGGCCGGGCGGGCGTCGGAACGGTCGACCTTGTTGACCACGACTATCACCGGCAGGTGGGCCTCGAGCGCTTTGCGCAGGACGAACCGGGTCTGGGGGAGCGGGCCTTCGCTGGCGTCGACTAGCAGGAGCACCCCGTCCACCATGGTGAGGCCGCGTTCGACTTCCCCGCCGAAGTCGGCGTGGCCGGGGGTGTCCACGATGTTGACGGTCAGGTCGCCGTAGTGGACGGCGGTGTTCTTGGCCAGGATCGTGATGCCCTTTTCCCGCTCGAGGTCGGTCGAGTCCATGACGCGCTCGGCCACCTCTTCGTTGGCGCGAAAGGCTCCCGACTGGCGGAGCATGGCGTCCACCAGCGTCGTCTTGCCGTGGTCGACGTGGGCGATTATGGCCACGTTCCGAATGTCAGCGCGTCGCATTGTGCTCATTGTTTAGGGATGGGGGCGGCGGGCGCAGCCCGCCTCACTCGTCTACCAGGGTACCGGGTAGGGCAGGGAGCCCGGTAGCGGCGCTCCTCACCGGGCGGCTAAACGGCTATTCGGGCGAGGCCGGCAGCGGGCGCCGGCGGCGCCCGAACCACCCCCGCGGGTTCTCGCGGCGGCGGTGGTGCTCTTCCATCCGCTTGCGGATCAGCTCCCGCCGGGCCTGCAGGTCGCGATAGGTCAGGGTCTCGACCTCGTCGCCCACGCCGACGGCGGCCCGCACCCCCGCCATGTCGACGGGATGCAGCCTCGGGTCGATCCCGATGTCGTGGGCGATGCGCTCGCCGTAGCGGCT
>JASHVH010000527.1 GCA_030039575.1 Acidimicrobiales bacterium
ACCCGGGCGCCGGAATAAGCCCGGCGCCCGATACCAGGGCATGAGTGGACTGGCCCCGGAACCATACAAGAGCCGCGTGGGTCTCCCCATCGTCGTTCCCGTTGCGCCGGGCATCGAAGTACGCCCACGCCCTTTTCTCGTCGCCGCGATAAGCCAGCCTGAGCTGGTCGACGTGGTACTCCTGCAGCGCATAAGACCACTCGAGGACTTCGGCGACGGCTATTCGTGGGTCACCAAGCGCCGGGTCCTCCATTCGCGCCTGGAGACGGTCCAGGGCCTCGTGCAATCCCTGCTCGCCGAGGGCCCGCTCGTCGCTCATCGCCCGCCGCCGGCGCTTGACACCCGCCTCATGGCGCCCGGAGCCAGGCGCTCGAGGTCGGGACGTACCTTGGCCCACTCACCGGCGACGCCGCCACCCGATGTCCTTCCCTTCGGTGCTCGTGTAAACATACAGCCGCCACTCGCAACCCGTACCCCGTCAGGTCCCGGCGCGTGTGGGCACACGTCGGCCTGCTAGGGGAGAATGGGCCCATGAACGGCCATTTAGTGACGTTGGACGGCAAAGAACTAGAGCCGACCCAAAAAGCGGTCGAGACATTGCGGGCCTCTTCGCAGCCGTTCTGGCTCGACCTGAGGGTCAAAGGCGAGGACACCCCGGAGTTCGCTCTGCTACGGGACGCCTTCAATTTTCACCCGCTCGCCCTCGAGGACGCCGCCACTTTCGGGCAGCGGCCGAAACTCGACTCGTACGACGATTTCGCCTTCCTGGTCGTCTTCGGCCCGGGCCGCGCCGACCACCTTGTCGAGGTGCACTGTTTCTGCGCCCAGAACTTCCTCGTCACGGTGCACCGTCGACCGTGCCCCACGTCCGACGAGCTCAGGCGGCGGCTGGCGACGATCACGACCCCGCTGGCCAGCCCCGTCCAGGTCCTGTACCGCTATGTGGACATGCTGGTCGATGGCTATTTCCCCGTCCTGGCCACCTTTGACGACCAGATCGACGAGCTGGAGGACCAGATCCTGCAAGCGCCCACCGACGAACAGCTCGGGCGCCTGTTCGAGATGAAACGCTCGCTGATCGTCCTGCGCAAGGTGGTCACCCCTGAGCGGGACCTGTTCGCCACCCTGGTCAGCGAGGACGACGTCATCCCCGGGATGACGCCGGAGTACGAGAGGTACTTCCGGGACGTGTACGACCACCTCATCAGAGTGAGCGACCTCGTGGACAGCTACCGGGACCTCTTGAGCGGAGCCCTCGACACTCATCTTTCGACGGTGTCCAACCGCCTCAACGTGGTCATGAAGCAGCTCACCATCATCGCTACGATCTTCCTGCCCCTCAGCTTCTTGACCGGGTTCTTCGGGCAGAACTACGGCTGGATGATCTCCAAGATCACCAGCCTGCCCGCCTTCTGGGCCTTCGGCGTCGGTTCGCAGGTGATTGTGACGGTGGCCTTGCTGGTCATGTTCCGCAAGCGGGGCTGGCTCTCCTCCGACGGGACGGTGCCCGCCGCCGTGCCCGCCAAGAGCACCCGGCCGATGATCTCCCACATGCGCTGGCTGGCCCTCCACCCCATCAGGTCCATATCGGTCGGCGGACCGCCGGAGCCGGCTGAAGAGCCCGCGTAAAAAAAGACGGCGGCCCCTTCAGAGCGGGCTGTTGCCGTGCTTACGGCCCACCAGGCGCTCTCTCTTTGTCTGTAGGGCCATGAGGCAACGGGCGATCGTCTGGCGCGTTTCCGCCGGGTCGATGACGAGGTCGACGTAGCCTCGCTCGGCCGCAACGTACGGGTTGAGGAACTTCTCCCCGTACTCGACGGCCAATCTCGCCTGAGTTTCCTCGTCTTCTCTGCGGTGCACGATCTTCACCGCCTGTTCGGCGCCCAGCACCGCCAGCTCGGCGCTCGGCCACGCCACACACAGGTCGTTACCCATGGCCTTGGAGTCCATGACGATGTAGGCGCCCCCGTAAGCCTTCCTGACGACCAGGCATAAGCGGGGGACAGTGGCTTCGGCATAGGCAAAGACCAGTTCGGCACCGTGGCGGATGATCCCCCGCCATTCGAGGTCGCGGCCGGGCATAAACCCGGGAGTGTCCACCACCGTGAGCAGCGGGAGGTTGAACGAATCACAGAAGCCGACGAACCGAGCCCCCTTCTGTGAGGCGGCGATGTCCACGGTGCCGGCCATCGCCTGGGGCTGGTTGGCCAGCACGCCGACCGGCTGGCCGCCGATATGCACGAGGGCAGTCACTATCTGGGGCGCCCACGAGGCCCGCAGTTCGAACACCTCCCCCTCGTCGGCGATGGCGCTCAGCAGACGGCGCACGTCGTAGCTGCCCGTCGAGGTGGCCGGCACGACGTCGCGGAGCTCCGGTGTAAGGCGCGAAGCCGGGTCGTCGCCAGCCCTCGCAGGGGGCAGTTCGTCGCAGTGAGCCGGGAGGAAGCCCAAGAGCCGGTGGACCGCTCCCGCGGCGGCGCGGTCGTCAGCGGCCACGAGCGTGGCCAACCCCGAACGGCTGGCGTGGACTTGCTGGCCGCCCAGCTCGACGGGCCGGACCGGGAAGCCGGTGACCTCCGCCACCGCAGCCGGGCCCGAAAGGTACGTCAGAGACGTGGGCATCATGACTACCGCATCCGCCATCCCGAGCAGCAGCGCCGGGCCTGAAAGCACCGGCCCGTCCACCACGATCACCACAGGGACCACGCCCGAACAGCGCGCCAGAGCCCGCGCCACCCGGCCCCAGCCGTCCAGCGCCGCCACCCCTGCGTTGAGGTCGAGCCCGGCTGAGGAAAGCCAGGCCACCAACGGGAGCCGGCGGTCCAGGGCGAGGCCGGCGGCAGCGGCCAGTGCGGCGCCGGCCTCGCCGCTGAGTGCCCGCCCTCTCTCCGACCCCAGGACCTGGGCGGTCACCACCGGCCTCCCGCCCTCGGCCAACGGGCCGGTGCGCACGACGACGTCCCGGCTTTTTCCCGGCTGAGGCGCCAGTGACTGGGTCAAGGCGGCCGCCGTCAGCACCGCCTCCGTGCGAGCGGTCAGAACAGGCCCCGCGTCAGGGAGCCCACTGTCTATTGCCCTCGGCCCGGTGACCTCTGGCTCGCCGGCACCACGCTGCCCCGGTGCGGGCCCTGGAGCGGCCCGGCGGGTAGGGTCCGGCCTGCCTGCCACTTGACCCCGCCCGGCGGCGCCGCGGTCTGGCCGGGCAGCCCGACGACCCCTCACGGGCTCGTCGAAGGCTCGAGGTCAAGGAGGCCGTCAGGGTCCTCCACGCCCCGGGCGATCAGGAAACCTCGTGCCCGCTCCGCCAGCGGGTACCGGTTGACGAGGTCCCAAAAGGCTCGGCCGTGCCCGCTCACGTGAAGGTGAGCCAGTTCGTGCACGATCACATAGTCGAGCACCCATTGCGGCTCTTTGGCCAACCGCGACGAGATACGGATGGTGCCGTCGGCCGGAGTGCAGCTACCCCACCGGAAAAGCTGGTTGTCGACCCAGCGGGTGCTGGTGGGGTGGGCGAGGCCGAACTTGGCCGCCAGTGCCCGCGCCCGCTCGTGCAGGTCGAAACCGGCCAGGTGCTGGCGCCGGCTGATGCGCCTGACCATTTCGTTCACCCAGCGCTCTTCTTCCGCCCGGCTCATCGTCGCCGGCACACTGACCCTGACGACGTCTCCCACCTGGCGCGCCTGGACCGTTTTCTTGCGCCGCCGGCTCCGGACTACCTCGACTTGCATGACGGAGCGACAGGCTAGGCGCGGCCGGTGACCGTCTCGGCGCCCAGCGCCAGCAGGTCCACCCGCTCCAGCGGGACCAGCTCGAGGTCCTCGCCCGTGCCCCGGGCCTCGAGCCACCAGCCGCTCAAGTTGGGGTGCCGGTTGCCTTTGGCAGAGAGGCCCAGAGCTCGTTCGAGCGCGATCACCACGCCACCGTGGGAAACGGCGACGGCGACATCAGCCCCGCGACCGGCCAAGCGCCGGACAGCACCGACCGAGCGCCGGAAGAAGTCGTCGCCCGGTTCCCCCCCGGGCACTGTCCCCAACTGGCCGGCCCGTCGCGCCTGGAACTCGTCCGGCCAGCGGGCCGAGATCTCCTCGTTCGTCAAGCCGTTCCATTGGCCAAGGTCCTGCTCGCGCAGGTCGGGGTCGAGGACCAGCGACTTGCCGTACTCGACCTCGAACCCGATCAGTTCGGCCGTGTCCCTCGCCCGGGCCAGGTCCGACGCGGCCATGAGGTCAGGTACAACGGCGGCTGCGGCCAGCGCCTGGCCGGCCAGCCGGGCTTGGTCCATACCGGCCTCGGAGAGAGGAGCGTCTGACCACCCCTGCCAGCGGCCCTCGGCGTTCCAGATCGATTGTGCATGGCGGAGGATGAGAAGACGACCCACAGAGACATCTTGGCAGACAGGTGCCCGGACCGGCCGGTAACCTCCAACCGATGAGCGGCGTGACCGTGCTGTTTTTCGCCGGTGCGAGGGAGGCGGCCGGCACCCGGAGCACCGAGGCCCCGGCGGATGGCCGCACCCTGGCGGAAGTACTGGACGAACTGTGTTCCACGTACGGCGACGGGCTGAGAAGCGTCCTCGCTACGTGCGCCGTGTGGGTCAACGGGTCGCCCGCGCCGCCGACCACCGTTCTCAACAGCGGTGACGAGGTGGCCCTCCTGCCCCCTGTGTCGGGAGGTGCGGTACCCTCGACTCCGATGGCCCTGAACGTCGACGAAGCTTTCGACCCTGGTTACCTGGCCGACCTGGAAGGTCTTTCGCTCACCGACCTCCGGGCCAAGCGGCAAGCGTGTGCCGAACTGGAGACCGACCTGTCTTACCTTCGGCGGCTGGCACAAGCCAGGCTGGACTTGATAGTCGCCGAGTCGGAGCGCCGGCACCTCGGGCTGTCCGAGCCGGCGCCGGACGCGCTGGTCGAGCAACTGCCGCAGATACTGGCCGAACACACCCATGCAGCGGGGCTCGGGCGCCTGCCCACCGTCTTCGCCCCCGCCGAGGGTACCCAGCTCAGTTTGATGGCTCGCGTCGAGGAACTGCTCCCCAGTGACAAGCTGGGGTCGCTCGGGACGTTGAGCTCCGCCGAACTGAGCCAGCTGCTCACCAGCCTTTCCGACCTGGAGCGGGACGTGTCGGCTGAGCGCCGGGCCCTCCACGACATCCAGGACCGGCTACAGGAAGAGCTGGTGCGCCGTTACCGCAGCGGGGAAGCGAACGTAGACACACTGCTCGGCTGAGCCGGCCCGCCCACGGGCCGTCCCGCCTTTGGGCGGGACCTGGTGTGCGGCTGCCATCGGTACCTTTTGGGCGGAAAAGCCCGATCTTTGGCTGAGTATTGCCGCATCAGCACGGGGTACGATTAGCACTGCCGTAGCTCGAGGGAGACCCGGCCTTTCGTTCGGGGAAGTGCGAAATACCAGGCCCCGCGGGCTGCGGCGCGTCGTTCCAAGGCGCTCTATGGTTTGGCGATGGTCGCAGAGCTGCTGGTGATAGGCGGGGGCAAAATGGGTGAGGCCCTCGTGCGGGGCCTGCTGGGCTCGGGTTGGGCCCAGCCTCAGCAGGTGGCGGTGGTGGAGATCTCGCCGGCCCGCCGGGCCGAGCTCACGGCGGAGGGCGGGCTGGCCAGCTCCTACGCCGGCCTTCAGGTGGTCGACGGGGGCCCACCGCCCGCCAAAGGCGCCGTACTCGCCGTCAAGCCCGCCGACATAGAGGTCGCCTGCCGGAGCCTCGAGGGGGCCGGTGTGACCCGCGCCCTATCTATCGCCGCCGGCATCACCCTGCGTGAACTGGAAGCTTCCTGTCCGCCGGGCTGCGCCGTCGTGAGGGCCATGCCCAACATTGCCGCCCTGGTGAGGGCGGGCGCCACCGCCCTGTCGGCCGGCTCCGCGGCGGGCCCCGCAGACGTGGACTGGGCCGCCGGCATCATGCGGTCGGTGGGCCTGGTGGTGGAGGTCCCGGAGAAACTGCTCGACGCGGTGACGGGCTTGTCTGGTTCGGGGCCGGCCTACGTGTTCGTGGTGGCGGAGGCGATGACCGAGGCCGGCGTGCTTATGGGGCTGCCGCGTCCCGTCGCTCGCGACCTCGTAGTGCAGACACTGCTCGGGGCCGGCCAACTCCTGTCCACGACCGGCCAGAGCCCCGAGGAACTCCGGGCGGCGGTCACCTCACCGGGCGGGACGACGGCGGCCGGCCTACGCCGGCTCGAAGCCGGGGCCGCCCGTTCCGCTTTTATCGAGGCCGTCGCGGCGGCGACCGCCCGAAGCCAGGAACTTGGCGGCAAAAAGTGACGTCATTTACCGGAAGAAAAACGTGGGCCGCACCGATGAACAAACAAGGCCTACTGGCTGCAGAACGCAATATGACGCCGGGCCCGGTCCACTGGATTAAAACGCCGTTCGTGGCAATAGGAATTCGGCCAGTGCAATGGAGTGGCGTGAACGGTCACCGGCCCCGTCCGACCGGCTAAAAGTCGTTGACCGCCCCGGTTGCGATCACGCCGTAGCGTGCATTTTTCTCCGCGCCGGCCACGCCGAACAGAAGTTTTATGCGACTTCCGGATAAAACCCCCCCACCGCGAAGAGGACCGGCCCGGCATAGGCCCGCGCCAGCACCCGGGTGCACAAGGCCGTCCCTTTCGCCTACCCTCATAGGTGGAGAAGGGTGCAACATGGCCAAGGCGAACGAGGCCCGGTCCAGGTCGCGCTACGTCACAGTTGCGGAGGTAGCCGGCCAGCTCCGGGTATCCAACATGACGGTCTACCGCCTGGTGCAGTCCGGGCAGCTGCCGGCCGTGCGAGTGGGGCGCTCGTACCGGATACGGGAAGAGGACGTGGACCGGTTCCTTGAAGCCCAGTACACGGCGGCCGGGTAGGGGCCAGCCGGGTCAGGGGCGCCCCCGAGGTACGGGCGCGCCCAGGGTTGTCAGCCTGCTCACCGATTACGGCCTGGCCGACGGCTTTGCCGGCGCCCTTCACAGCGTGCTCAGAGCGCGCCTCCCGGACGTGCCCATCGTCGACCTCACGCATGACGTCCGGGCGCAGGACGTAAGGGCCGGCAGCCAGGCTCTAAAGCGGGCAGCGCCGTACCTTGCCGATGGGGTCGTCGTCGCCATCGTCGACCCGGGAGTGGGGACGCCACGGCGCGCCCTGGCGGTCGAAGCCGCGGGCGCAGACCTCACCTTCGTGGGCCCTGACAACGGCCTTTTGATGCCCGCCCTCGAAATGCTGGGCGGGCCGGCGCGGGCGGTCGAGCTCGAAAACCCGGCCTACCAGCTGGCCTCTCCCGGGCCCACGTTCGCCGGCCGGGACATCTTCGCCCCCGCCGCTGCGCACCTGGCGGGCGATGGCGACATCGGGGCATTGGGCCGCGATGTCGACCTCGGGACTTTGGCCTGCCTCCCGCCCCCTCTGTGCCGGGAGCGCAACGGTGGGCTCGAAGTGGAGGTGACCTGGGTCGACCGCTACGGCAACGTGCAGTTGGCGGCCGGCGCGGCCTCGCTGACCGCCCTGGCGGGGCAGGCGGGCCACGTCACCGTGACCCCGATGGGCACTGCCGGCGTTACATGGCCGGCCCGAGCCGTCCGCACCTACGCCGACCTAGCCCCCGGGGAGCTCGGGGCCCTGGTCGATTCCTACGGCTACCTGGCGCTGTGCTTCGACGGTGCCAGCGCGGCAGAGCGCTTGGGTACGGCCGAGCAGGACGTACTGGTGCTCAGACCGCCGGGCGCACCTAAGGGCAGCGCCGCGCCGGTCTCGCCGCCGGCTCATTGACGCCTGGGGAAAACCAGGTCAAGCCGTTTTTTCCCGGGCAATGTGCTGGGTCAGCCGCTCGTAGGGCGAGGTCATGAGGGGCGAGGAAATGAGGAAGTCCGCCGTAGCGCGGTTACAGGCGATCGGGATGTTCCAGACCACCGCCACTCGCAGCAGGGCCTTGACGTCAGGGTCGTGAGGCTGGGGCTCGAGAGGGTCCCAGAAGAACACCAGCATGTCAATGGTGCCCTCCGTGATCATGGCCCCGATCTGGACGTCGCCACCGAAGGGGCCGCTCTCGACAGTGGTCACTTCCAGGCCGAGTTCCTGGCGGAGCCGCTTACCCGTCGTCCCGGTCGCCAACAGGTCGTGCGCGAGCAGGGATTCGCGGTTGTAACGCGCCCACTCGAGAAGGTCGGCCTTGCGGTTGTCGTGCGCGACCAGCGCCACCCGCCGGCGGGTCGGCATCTCCATTGCGAGCGTCGAATCGTCTTGTCGTTCCACCCCGTCCATGATGGCCGACGAACCTGCATTAGCCGTGACCAGCCGGTTAACAACGCGTTACTAGGCGGAGGGCTGTGCCAACCCCCCGAATTGGGGCTCCTGGAATTGGGGCCGGCCCGCCGTACGATTATGGCCATGCGAGCAGCTCAGACCGCGGCCAGGCCGCTACCCGAAGCGACGTTGAGACGCCTACCGCTGTACCTGAGGGCGCTCGTCGAAGCCAGCGGCGAACGTTTGCTGATGTTGTCCTCCGAGGAGCTGGCTGCTCGGGCGGGGGTTAACGCGGCCCAGGTCCGCAAGGACTTGTCGCAGCTCGGTTCCTACGGGACACGGGGGGTGGGGTACGACACCGAGCTGTTGCGCCAACAGATAAACCGCCAGCTGGGCCTCAACCGGGAGCACAATGTGGCGGTCATCGGAGCCGGCAACCTGGGCCAGGCGCTCGGGAACTACCGGGGCTTCTCCGAACGGGGCTTCAACGTGGTGGCGGCGTTCGACACCGACCCGGACAAGTTCGGCAGCCGCCTCGGCACGGCGGTCGTCTACCCGCTGTCCGAGCTGGCCCGGGTGGTCCGGGAGAAGAAGATAACCATGGCCCTCATCACCACCCCCGCCCAGGTGGCCCAGGACATCGCCGACCGGCTGGTGGCGGCCGGGGTCAGCTCGGTGCTGAACTTCGCCCCGGCGGTGCTCACAGTGGCCCCCCACGTCTCGGTCCGCAAAGTCGACCTGGCCGTCGAGCTTCAGATCCTCGGCTACTACGAGCACTTGCGCGCCAACCACACTGCTGCGCCCAGGGCGACGACGATCAATTAAGAAAAATTAAGGAAAAAGGAGGAAATTTT
>JASHVH010000528.1 GCA_030039575.1 Acidimicrobiales bacterium
TCGAGCAACTGGCGGAAATCCTGGTAAGGTCCGCCGTCATCGGCTGGGGGGAACACTACCGGTGTGTCGTCGCGGCCCAAATAGGCCCCCATGTCCACCAGGGATGGTAGCCGGTACCCGTCCCGCCGGGAGGCATCGAAGACGTCGATGAGAAGCCGGATGAACAGCAGCAAGAACCGATTATCCATGAAGCTGCCCTCAGAATTACGCAAAAAATAGCGGTAGTTGGAGACCACGTAGTTCAAGTGCACGATGTCGCTAGTTGGCTCAATGCCAATCTGGTCAGGATGCGTGATCGCCTGCGGGTAGAGGGTGGTGTCGAAGGCGTGACGCTCCCCAAATAGCTGGTTCTCGTGGGCCATGTGCAACGCCGGGACGAAGCTCTTCAACCAGTCTGTACGGGCGCACAGTTCCCAAGTGGCGGCGAGGTGCCGGCCGTGCTCAGCGAACCAATCGTCCCAAACTGGGCTCACCCCTAAGCAGGCCAGCCGACGGTCTACGCAGGCGACATACTGCCGGTCAAGGATGTCAGGCTGCATGAGGAAAAGATCGGCATCATGAAGGACCACGTGTGACGTCTTTGCGTGCGCTGTGCCTGTGATGAGTTGCAATGCGTGATTTCGTCCTGGGTTGTTGAGCCTCGGCAGGGCCCAGCGTTCCGGGACGGGGAACGGTCGCATTCGCAATGGGCCGGGCCATCGGTCTCGAGCTTGTTTGACAATCGCCCGGACGGCAGGTGTGACCACATCCGGGATCACTAAGGTTTCATGCCGGTAAAGTGCTTGTTGGTCCCCGACCACCGCCAGCGCGACCCTCAACAAGACGGGCAGGTCCCCGGGCACGGGCAAGAGCAGGGTATAGCCGTCTACAGGAGCACCAAGAGGAAAGACGGGCCACCGGCTCAACCGGGCGCGCCAGTACCGGGCGCCCAGCGAGGACGGCACATAGGTCATAGTTGCCGCCCCTGACCTTTCCGCGCACCGTCATGGAACAAGAGCATCTCGGTCGACAGGTCGCCCTCACCCGCATGGGACGAGGGTGATCAATAGGCGCCGTGCTTGTGCAGCACACTTGCCGGCGTGTGCCAAAGGATCTTCAGGTCCCACCAGAGTGACCACGAAGCGACATAGGCATAGTCGAGCTGACGGAGTTCCTCGAACGGCAAGTCGCTCCGGCCTGAAGTCTGCCATAGACCGGTCATGCCGGGACGCACGTCGAAGCGCCGGGCCGCCCAACCATCGATGCCGGCGGACTCGTCAGGCACGAACGGGCGCGGCCCGACGAGGGACATCTTGCCGATGAACACGTTCAGGAGTTGAGGCAGTTCGTCGAGACTTGTGCTGCGCAGGAACCGGCCCAGCCCGGTTACCCGGTCGTCCTTGTGCAGCTTGAACAGAGGGCCGTCCACATCATTATCATTGCGGGCCCGCAGGTCCAATTTCACGATCTCCGCGCCAACATGCATCGTCCGGAACTTGATCATCTTGAAAGTCTGGCCTTTGTACCCCACCCGGTCCTGGAGGAAGAACACCGGGCCGGGAGACCTCAACTTGATGGCGGCGGCGATAACAGCCATCGCCGGGAGGAATAGCAATAGCAAAAGACTGCTGCCCACGATGTCGAGGCAACGTTTGGCTATGCGGTTCGAGACGCCTAGACGCGGTGGCGCGATGTCCATAACGGTCAGGCCGTGCAGTTCCTCCATCTGGGACTGCCACGTGACGAGCTCGAAATAGCGCGGGACAACGCTGATGTGCACGCCCCCGAGCTTGCGCAGCACATCGGTCACCCACGTCGGCGGCGTCTTCGAAAAGGCCACCAGGACGCGGTCGACGCGCAGGTCGTCGCACACCGACGGCAGGCTGGAAATCGGGCCGTGGTACGTGCCGAGCAGTTCGGCAGTGGGCAGGCGAGGGTCATCGTCGACAAAACCCAGGAGCTTGATGTCGGGGCAGCGGCGCATCCGGTTGGCCAGTGACGTCGCCACCATCCCTGAACCGACAATGACGACGCGCGATTTCTGAGCGTCATTGCCTCTCAGCGCCAACGATACGGCGCCCCGGCCCATGGGAACGAGGAGCAAGGCAGGCGCGGTCATGCAAAGGACCTCCGCCCACCCGATCTTCGCCACGCCTGCGGCCCGGTGGACTAAGGCGGACACGGCCAACGTCAAGATGGCACCGAGCGCCAGGGCGTGCCCCCGGGGCCCGATGTCCAGGAACGAGCTTGGCCGCAGGCGCCGGCCGTCACGCCGGTAGAGGCCGTAAGCGGCCAGCGCCAGGATGTACACGGCGATGTAGGGCAACTCGTGGGTCAGGCTGGTGGTCAGTTTGGGGCCCTCTCGGCGGCCGAAAGGTTGCCGGGCCAAGGCACCCAAGGTGAAGGCGGCGGCCAGGCTTACGGTGTCAGTGACCACCACCAGCAACCGCCCGCGCCTCACAGGGGAGACCGGGCTTACGACAGGCACGTCCGGTGGCGAAAGGGTCAGGTCCACTGAACGATCGTTGGTAGCGCCCAGGCCCAGGTCCAACGTGCCCGCGCGCGGTACCACAGGGTCCGCCATCAGCAGGCCAGCCTACGCCGCACCGCAAACAAAACAAGGGCCAAGTACAAGGAAAATCACGTTTTCGAGTGCCCAACACTACTGGGGTTACTTCTTCACAGAACCTTCAAATGTTCTTCACGCATTCTTCACAAAGTACAAAATCCCACCGCTGTTTTAGAGCAACCCAAAATAATTTACACATCTGTAATTATTCGGGTACCACCAGATAAGAGGGCCGAATTGACTGTACCCATGGAGCCGTTCGCTTTATCATCGAGGAGCGGGAATTAACCTTTCCGAAACTCGGTCCCGTTGGCGAGCGGCGGAATACCGGGCGGCTGGGCTTCCGGCCGTTCGTCCGGCGAACCAATGAGCGCCCGTACGGCCGACGCCAGGTCAGGGTAGAGCCAGGTCGCCCTGGTCTTGGTGGCCTCTGGGCCCAGCCTGATGGCACGGGCCCCCGCAGCAGCCGCAGCTTCCACGTCGATCTCGCTGTCACCGATCATGACCGAACGGTCGAGACGGAGACCGGGACGGTCGTGGCTGGCCTGGAACAACAGCCCGGGTGCGGGCTTCCGGCACCCGCAGCTCAAGTCAGCGTGAGGGCAAACGTAAAAGCCGTCAACCCTGGCCCCGACGCGACGCAGCCGGCTCGACAGCTCTTGGTGCACGTCCTCGACGTCAGCGAGGCTCATCTGGCGGGAGGCCACACCGCGTTGGTTGGTCACCACCAGCACCAACACCCCGGCGTCGTTAAGAGCTCGTATGGCGTTCGCCGCGCCCGTGAGCAGGCGCAGTTGCGATGGCCTCGTGATATAAGACCCCTCGGGGGCCTTCACATTAATTGTGCCGTCCCGGTCGAGGAAGACAGCGTCGAGGACCTCCATCGCGCAGGCGTTCGATGTGAGCGCGCTTTAGCGCTTCCAGGCTCGCACCCCGAGCGGTGCGAACGAGAAGCCCGTTGCGGTTACCCCGAGTCTTTCAAGGGCCTCGGCTACCCGGGGCCGGCTCTCGAAATCGACGTACAGCAGCATGAACCCTCCTCCACCTGCACCGGTTACTTTGCCACCGGCGGCCCCATTTTTCCGGGCGACCTCATAAATCTCATCTATCAGAGGAGTGGTGATCCTGGGTGACATCTTCTTCTTGGCTTGCCATGCCTGGCCCAGAAGCCAGCCGAAATCGTCGAGCCGGCCTTTCAACAAAGCAGCCTTCATCGCCAAGGCCAGCTCTTTTTGCTCACGCAAGCCCGCTATCGCGTCGCTCTCGGAACGCGTGTACCGGTCCGTCTGGTCGGAGATGATGTGGTCCGACCGGCGGGTCCCACCCGTAAAACACAGGACCAGGTTCATCTCGAGTTCGCCGACGATGTAGTCGCGTACACGCAGAGGGTTGACCACGACCTGCTGGCCGAACTCAATGTAGTTGAAACCGCCGAAGGTGGCCGCATAGTAGTCCTGCAGGCCGCCGGCTATTTGCATGTCCTCACGTTCGATGACCGAAGCCAAATGGGCGATCTCGTACTCGCCCATCGGCATCCCGTAGTACTCGTTGAGCATGGCCACGACGGTGACCACCATCGCAGATGAAGCACCCAACCCGGATCCTGGTGGAGCCGACGTAGAAAGGATGATCCCGTACCCATTAGGACCTTCGCGCCATCCTCGCCGCAGGGCGGCCTTCACCAGGTCCAGGTTGCCGTCGAGCGTGAAACCCTCGTTCGGCACGATTTGTACGCTAACGCCATAGTCCCGTGATTCGATACGCAGGTGGCTGCCCGTGTGCACCGCCAGCGACCCGAGGACGTAACGGTCGATGGTGGCGCTCAGTACCGCACCGCCCTCGGTCTCGGGGAACGGCGAAACGTCGGTCCCGCCCCCGGCAAAACTTATCCTGAGCGGCGTCCTGGCCCGCACCATCCCCACGGTGGACTGGCGTTCAGCCAGGTCACCGAGCCGGAGGTCAACGGGAGCGCTCAAATACTCGCCTCCTCGCCGGCGGTCCCGAACTGGTGCCCTGTCGCCGGGCTGAGCACCCTCGCCGCCGCACTGGAAGCAAGCATCCGGCAGGCGAACGGGAGGTCGTGCACGATATACCTTTCGAACAACCGTCGAGGCTCCAGCCTTAAACGGTGCAACCACTCGAGCCCGTTGTTCCTCATCCAGGCCGGCGCTTTCGGGGTATCGCCGGCGACCATGCTGAACGTACCGCCTGAACCGACGAACCAGATCTCCGGGAACCGGTCGCTCAGCACCTGCATAAGGCGCTCTTGCTTAGGAAAACCAAAGGCGCAAAAAACCACACCCGGCTGAGCTCGCTCCAATTCATCGAAGA
>JASHVH010000529.1 GCA_030039575.1 Acidimicrobiales bacterium
CGGGTCGACGCCGAACTCGTCGTTGCACTCTCGGCGTAGGTCTGTCATCCGACGGTGAGCGTCGCCGGGCCGCCCGGCCGTGACCTCGACGTTGGCGAGGGCGATAGCGGCTCGGGACCTATTGAGGAACCCCGGCTCATCGTCGGCCATAAAGGCCACCGCCACGGCCGCCAGGTCCTCGGCTTCGTCTAAGTCGCCGGCAGAGAGCGCGAGCGCGGACCCGACGCACAGGGCCTCGACCATGCCGTGTATCTCGGGTTCGCCCCGTGAGCGCCACTCGGCGATCACGTCGGCCACCAGTTCCTTGGCCGCGGGCTCGCCAGCGGCGAAGGAGAGGCGGGCTACGAGGCTCCGAGCGGCGAGGTCATTGAGCAGCTGGTGAGGACGGCGACTGAGGTCGCGAGCGAGGACCAACGCTCCCTCAGTGTCGCCATGGAGTACGAGCAGGCGGGCCCGCTGGGCGTCGACCATCTCTTGCCACGCGTCCCCGGGGTCCGTGGGCCGAAGGGCGCGGGCTTCGGCAATGTGCTGCTCGAAGCGGTCTCGGTACCCGCGCCCGGCCCACATCCCGGCTTCGTAAATCTCGAGCCGGGCGCGCAAGTCCCGACGGTCCTCCCCCACCACGGCCCGAGCTCGTCTAAGCCAGCGCCGCCACTCCGGGTGCGCTATGTAGAGAAGCGCTTCGCAGTGGTCTACGGCTCGGGCCGGGTCGGCCTCGATGAAAGAATCGGGGAACGCGAGCAACCACCGGCCGATGGCTTGACGTTGGCCGGCAGTGTACAGCTCGAGCCTGTGGGCGAGGACCAGCTGGAAGGCGGTCTCGTGGTGGCCGCCGGCGAGGGCTTGCTCGACCGCCTCTGGGTACCGGCCTTCAGACTCGTACCAGCGGCAAGCGACCAGGCGTTGAGCCGCTTCGGTGCCCGGTCCGTCGACAGGCAACTGGGCCCGCAGCACCTCGGCGAAAAGGGGGTGGAACCTGTATACATCGGCCCGGTCTTGCAGCGCCGTGATGAACACGTGGTGGCGGGCGAGTCGTCGTAAGACGTCACGGCTGTCGCCCCGGCCGGTCAGGGCGTCGCACAAGGCGGGCTCCAGCACGGCCACAACCGAACAGCGGACCAGGAAGTTGCGCAGGTCGTCCGGTAAATGGTCGAGCGCTTCGGTGATGAACAGCTCCGATACGAACTCATGGGCCTGGCCGCCCCGGGCCAGCACGCGGTCACTAGCGCCCGCCCGGCCGAGCGTAATCAGCCCCAGGCTGACACCGGCGGCCCACCCTTCGGTCCGCTCATGGAGGGCGTCGGCCAAGTCCGGCGCCGGCGTGGCGCTGCCGGCCCGGCGGGCCACTAGCTCATGGGTCTCCTCCCGAGTGAAGGCCAGGTGGCGTTGGCGGACCTCGCTGACGCGGCCCAAGGCGCGCAGCCGGGCCACCGGGAAGGGCGGGTCCGAGCGCGAGACGAGCACCAGGTGCAGCGCCGGGGGCTGGTGGTTCACCAGCCACTCGAGGTCATGCCAGGCGTCGGCCTCGATCAGGTGGGCGTCGTCGACCACAATGACGACCGGGCCGTCCTCCCGGCTCACCGCGAGCAAGTCGTCTACGAGCGCGCGAGCGACGAGCCCCCCGTCGACGGTGTCCACACCGATAAGGTCGGCGGCGTCGAGGATCTTGTCCGGGAGGGCCAGCTGTACGGCCCGGACGAACGCCGGCCAAAGCTCCTCCCGGCGCCCCAGCGACTCGTCAATGCTCAGCCACGCCCACCGCTGCGTTAGCTGAGCCACCCATAGCCGGGTGAGCGTCGTCTTGCCCGCTCCTGCCGAGCCGGTCACCAGAGACAGCCGCGCCTCCGCCGCCGGCCCGATACGGTCCTGCAGGCCGGGCCGGGCAAGTGCGTCGGGTGGGAGCAATGGAGGGACGAAGTTGACCGAAGTGACCCCGACCTGTGTGGATGTACTCACGGGTGCCACCTCCGCGCGACCTGCTCTGCCGTAGGTCGATCCTAACGGGGCACATTAACGTGCACGCCGAGCTCCTTTCGCCGGGCCCGACCAGGCGACCCCCGGCACGTTCACCGCACGACCTGTGGACAAGGCGATGTCCCCCATAGCCTCCGAGGGCAGCCTTACCCTTCGGTCGTCACCTCGGTCATCAGCGCGCCCGGACGACGATCAGACCGCGAACAGGCCCTTTTCGGTCGCGGCTTCGATGGCGGCCGAGCGGCCGTCGACGCCGAGCTTGCGGTAGATGCGGGTCACGTGCGTCTTGACGGTGTGCCGCGAGATGAACAACTCGCGACCGATCTCGGGATAGGAGCGGTGACTGGCGAGTTGGCGCAGGATGGCTTGCTCCTGCCGCGTGAGCGGCTCGACCAGCGGGGGCTGCATGCGGTGCCGCAGCTCCACTACCGGAGACTGGTTACTTCGCGACGGCTCGACCATGTCGTCCCGCGGGGCGGCGGCGTCGAGGAGGGCAGAGATAGCCGGGTCAACGCCGAACCGGTCGTCGCCCGCACGGCGTAGGTCGGCCATCCGGCGGCGGGCGTCGCCTGGCCGGCCGGCCGCGACCTCGGCGTTGGCGAGGGCGATCTCGGCTCGGACTCTGTGAAGGAGCGTCGGCTCGCCGGCCATGAGGTCTGCCGCCACGGCCGCCAAGTTTTCGGCTTCGTCGACGTCGCCAACGGAGAGCGCCACCTCCGACCCGGCACAGAGGGCGTCAACCATGCCGAATATTTCGGGTTCTCCCAGTGAGCGCCATTCGGCGACCACGTCGCTGACCATCTCTTTGGCGCCGGGCTCAGCGGCAGCGAACGAGACAGCGGCCACGAGGCTACGGGCGCCGAGGTCAGTGAAAAGCTGACGAGGACGCCAACGGAGGTCGCGAGCGACGGCTAGGGCCCGTCCGGGGTCGCCGTGCAGTACGAGCAGGCGGGCCAGCAACGCGTCGACTAGCTCTTCCCACGGGTCCATGACCTCGGCGGGCCGAAGTGCGCGGGCTTTGGCAATGTGCTGCTCGAAGCGGTCCAGGTACCCGCGCCCGGCGGCCCACACATAGGCTTCGTACAACGCAAGGCGGTAGCGCAAGTCGGGGCGGTCCTCGCCGACGACGGCGCGAGCTCGTCGCAGCCAGCGCCGCCAGTCGGGGTGCCGGACAAAGAGAAGCGCTTCGCAGTGGTCTACCGCTCGGGCCGGGTCGCCGGCGATAAAAGAATCGGAGAACGACAGCAACCAGCGGGTGACCGCCTGGCGCTGGCCGGCAATGTACAGCTCGCGCCTGTGGGCGATGATCAGCTGGAAGGTGGCCTCGTGGTCGCCGCCGGCGACAGCCTGCTCGATTGCCTCTGGGTACCGGCCTTCGGATTCGTACCAGCGGAAAGCGACCAAGTGCTGGGCCGCCTCGACGTCGGGCCCATCGAGGGCCAGCTGGGCCCGTAGCACCTCGGCGAACAGCGGGTGGAACCTGTACGCGTCGGCCCGGTCTTGCAGCGCGGTGATGAACACGTGGTCGTGAGCGAGGCGTCGGAGCACCTCACGGCTGTCGTTCCGCCCTGTCAGCACTTGGCACAATCGAGGTTCGAGCACCGTCGCCACCGAGGCGCGGACCAGGAAGTCACGCAGGTCGTCCGGTAGACGGTCGAGGGCCTCGGCGATAAGCAGCTCGGAGACGAACTCGTGGGCCTCGCCACCCCGGGTCAGCACGCCGTCGCTGGCGCCCGCTCGACCGAGCGTCATCAGCCCCAGGCTGACCCCGGCGGCCCACCCTTCGGTCCGCTCGTGGAGGAGGTCAGCCAGCTCTGCCGGCGTGGCGCTGCCGGCCCGCCGTGCCACTAGTTCATGGGTCTCCTCCCGGGTGAAGGCCAGGTCACCTTGGCGGGCTTCGCTGACGCGACCCAAGGCGCGCAGCCGGGCGACCGGGAAGGGCGGGTCCGAGCGCGACACGAGCACCAGGTGCAGCGCCGGGGGCTGGTGGTTCACCACCCACTCGAGGTCACGCCAGGCGTCCGTCTCGATCAGGTGGGCGTCGTCGACCACGATGACGGCTGGGCCGTCCTCATCGTTCATACCGAGCAAGTCGTTGACCACGGCCCGGGCGACGAGCCCCCCGTCGACCGTGTCGGCCCCGATCAGGTCGGCGGCGTCGAGGATCCTGTCCGGGAGGGCCAGCTGTACGGCTCGGACGAACGCCGGCCAGAAGCGCTCCCGGCGCGCCAGCGACTCGTCAATGCTCAGCCACGCCCAGCGCTGGCCCAACTGCGCCACCCACAGCCGGGTGAGGGTCGTCTTCCCGGCCCCCGCTGGCCCCGTCACCAGCGACAGCCGGGCCTCCGCCGCCGGCCCAATACGGTCCTGCAGGCCGGGCCGGGAGAGTGCATCGGGTGGGAGCAACGGCGGGACGAAGCTGACCGAAGGGGCCCCAACCTGTGTGGATACACCCACTGGTGTCACCTCCGGGCTGACCTGCTCTCCGTCAAGTCAATCGTCGAGGTCGGGCACCTCAACGCGCACGTCGAGCATAGACAAGTCCAGGTCCCGGAGCCGGGGCAGCCGCCCGTACAGAGCGGCGCGATCGAGGGGGCCGGCCCGAACACGAACGTTCCCGTCCGCACCTCAGGCCCGGAAGTGCAAAGCCCGGGGCCGATGACTGGGCGAGGCAACAGGCACTCCTGTAGCAGGTGCTTGGGCCCTCCGGTTACCTTCATCACCCGGACAGGGTGACGCGGTACTACCCGGATAGGGCGACACAGTACTAGTGGGGTCGCCCTGCAAATCGCCCCGTCAGACCGATGTGCGATAGGGGGCATCTGGGTTTTGCTGAAGAGGTGACTTCAACAGCTCACCACCAGCGGGGCGGTCTCGCCCGGCACGCCAGCGTCGTGGCCTTGGTCCCGGCCCACAACGAGGCCGCAGGTATCCGGGCCACGCTCGAGTCGCTCTCCCGGCAGAGCCGCCAGGCGGACAGGGTCGTGGTCATCGCCGATAACTGCACGGACGACACCGCCGGCATCGCCGCAGAGGCTGGCGCCGAAGTGTTCGTCACCGTGGGGAACCGGCACAAGAAGGCCGGGGCGCTCAACCAGGCGCTCGCCCAGATCTTGCCGACCTTGTGCCCGGACGACGCTGTGCTCGTGATGGACGCCGATTCGACCCTGGCGCCAGAGTTCCTGGCCGTTGCGGACGAACTGCTCGCCGACGACGCCGGCCTGGGCGCGGTGGGAGGAGTGTTCCTGGGCACGCCTCAGCACGGGTTGATCGGTCAGTTACAACGCAATGAGTACGCCCGGTACGCCAGAGAAATCGGCCGCCAGCGTGGTCGAGTGATGGTACTGACCGGGACGGCTTCGCTCCTGCGGGTGGCCGCCCTGCGCGAGGTGGCCTGCTTGCGCCGGGACGAGCAATCCGGTCAGGTGTACGACACCGCCGCACTGACCGAGGACAATGAGCTGACGCTTGCGCTCAAAACCCTTGGGTGGCGGTTGGTGTCGCCCCCAGCGTGCGAGGTGTACACCGACGTGATGGGAAGTTGGCGCGACCTGTGGAACCAGAGGATGCGGTGGCAACGCGGGGCACTGGAGAACCTGCGGAGCTACGGGTTCACCCGTATCACGGCTCGGTACTGGTTCCAGCAGGTCGGCATGGCGGTCGGCGTCTTGGCTTTGCAGCTCTACCTGCTCGTGCTGGCCACCACCCTGGCCGTCGGTCACCTGCAGGCCCGCCCGTTCTGGATCGGTGTTGGTGTCGTCTTCCTGCTCGAGCGGCTGGTCACCGCCTGGTCCGCCGGGCGTTGGGGCCGGCTGCTCGCGCTCCCCATGGTCATCGAGATGGCCTACGACATGTTCCTCCAAGCCGTGTTCGTGCGGTCTTTGATCGATATCGCGTTGGGGCGCGAGGCCCGGTGGGGCACCGCCGCCCGACGACTGACGCTCTCATTGGAAAGGGGGTGAAATCATGGAAGGAAAGGTTGGCAGCCTTGCCACCGGTGCCAGCACCTCCGCGGCACTGGCCTTCACCGGCTTCAACGCCATCGCATACGTCGTCGCCGCATTTACTTTGCTGTTCGCCGGTCTGGCACTGCTCAAGCTGGTACCTCGCGTAGGGCGCGACAACCCCGCCACATCGAGCGACGGGCATGGCACTCGTGGGACGGCGCGTCCCGGTCGCAACTGACATCGTCATCGGGAAGCGGATCTCCCGAACGCGTCGTTGAACGCAGTACACCGGCGGTGGCGTACCGGGAGTGACTGAGTCCCTAAGAAGCAACCTTGTTGAAGTAGTGAAAGAAAGGCTTACGGAAAGCAAGATGAAGCTCAGGTCGACTCTTGGGTGCCGGCGCAACGGGCACGTCTTATCGGTCCGACAGGAGAGGTTCGTTTCCTCGCTGCCCCCTGAGGGTGCCTTCGGATGGCCGTTGACCCCCGTCGACGGCGAACTAATGCTCTCGTGCCCCAACTGCGGATCGACGCAAGTCATCTTTCACGGCAGGTGCGACTGGCCCCGTGCGTTCTGCAACACCTGTGGGCACGGCAGCCACGTAACCCCGCACCATCACTTGGCCAACGCATGAACCGGGGCCGCGCCCGGGTGGGAGCACCTAGGTAGGCGGCGCCAACGAGCTCCTGGCGGAGAGCCTCTCAATCCACTGCACGAAGCAAGACGGACCGATATCACCAGAGAAGTTCCGAGCCTCCTCGAAGAGGCGGCATTTATTTGAACGATCTAAGAGCAGGAGCTTGAAAGCTATGTTAATTGTCAGCGCGCAATCCGGTGACGTAGTCCTCCAAAAGATGAAGATATGATGCGGCGGTTAGCCACCCTGTTGATCGTGGCCGGCGTTCTGCTGGTCGGTTGGGTACCGTACCACGTTTGGCAGACTGATCGTTCAGCTGCACGAGCGCAGCACCGGCTCGCCCAGCAGTTCGAGACAGCTGAGGCGTGCCTTCACATCTTTGTGCCGAGCCCTGCTTGTTCGCCGAGTAAAGAGGGGCTGCGGGCGATCACGACCACGCAAACTTCGGAGCAATCGTCCAGCGATCTCGTGGCGACCAAGCTTCCTCCGTTGCCCGCGCAACCACTTCCCGGTGGGGTGCTGGACAGACTGGTAATACCGGCCATCGGGCTCAGTCGGTATGTCGTACAAGGAACGGCGGAGAACGACCTGGCTCAGGCCCCTGGGCACTACTTGGGGACGCCGCTTCCCGGCGAGTACGGGAACGTTGCCATCGCCGGGCACCGCACCACCTACGGCGCGCCGTTCTGGGATCTCAACGAGCTCACGTCCGGCGATCGCATTTTGTTGACCGGCCCAACTGGCCACACGTGGACGTATGTGGTTACCGGCCACATGGTGGTCCCCCCGAGCGACACGTCAGTGATCGACCCGCTGAACGGCTACTACCTCACTCTTACCACTTGCAACCCTCGGTTCTGGGCTACCAGTCGTCTTGTAGTCCGGGCCGAACTCGGCCGGGAATGACCAAGGTGAACAGCGAAAGACCTACTCCATCGGCAATCACGTCCGGCCTTACCGTGCTCGAGACCACCGGGCAGCGAGTAGAAGGCGTGATCGCTGAGCGCGTCTACGCCCCACGCTGTGAAGAGTTCGGCTCCCGCTTTCCCCCGCCTAACCGCCACATTGTCGGAGTGCATAACTCCGCCCCCTTCACCCTGCGTTGGCGGCAGGACCAACGGGTATGCAGGCGGAGGATGGTCCCGGGCGACGCCATCATCTGCCCGTCCGGCTCCTACAACCCGCACGCCACCGATGCAAATGTCAGTTCCGTACTCGTCTCCTTTGCTCTCGATGCGCCGCAGTTCCGCGGTACGCAGGCCAGGCTCCGCCCGGACTGGTACGCGCGCGACGCGATGGTCGCGCACCTGGCCCGCAACCTGGCCAGCGCGTTCACCGGAAGCCATGCGGCCGCCTCGCTCTACGCAGACACGCTGGCGCACGCCCTCGCGGTGCACCTCACGCGGTACTACGCCGATGGCCCACCTCAGCGAGATTTCTTCGATTGCCCGCCACTGCGCACCAGTCAACGTGCGCTCGGAGAGGTCTGCGACTACATCGACGCCCATCTCGCCGAAGTTCTGACAGTGAACAAACTGGCGGCCGTTGCCGGGCTCAGCCCCACTCACTTCAACCGGACTTTTCGCGACCAGATCGGCGAACCGCCCCACCGTTACGTCCACGGACGCCGGCTCGACCGGGCTCAGAAGCTCATCGTTACGACCACGTTGCCCCTGGCCATGGTCGCCGCCCAAGCCGGGTTCTCCGATCAAAGTCACCTAAACCGCGTCATGCGGGCCGAACACGACATCACGCCAGGTGAACTCCGCCGGACGGCAAGGTAGGCGCGAATGTCCGAAGCTATGCTCCTGTCGCGGCAGCATGTCTCGACGGCCCTGGCTGGACAGGTCAGCGCGAGGGGACCGCGGCGTGCGCAACGACCTCCGGACGACCCGGCCAAATTCCGGCCGTCCGATGAGTTGGATGTTTTGCAGACGTCTCTTATCCAGTGGCCGAGCGACAAAGGAGCTCCGTCCCGACAACCGAGGAGGGCACAATGTTCCCGAGCATCGTGTTCATGACCGTACAAAGGGAGCACGAAGCCGAGCTGGAACGCCTTGCCATGAGGCGACCGCTCTGGCGAGAGCGAAATGCGCACGCTTCAGGGAAGCGAGAACGACTGGTCCGGCTTCCAGTTGCATATCGTGGCGGGTTGAGTTGGCTACGAGGCGCGGCTCGGCCGGCATGAAGGAGGAGCCCGAGCCGGCCTGTCAGGGGTATGAAGGCGAGCACTTCAGGGTGTTCCTGGCTGCCTAGAGCTTCAGAGACTCCTCAGGGGAGGGTAAATGGGCATCACATTTCCTGGAGAATCGAATGTGTACCGGGTGGCACGCGACCGATTGCTCGAGCAGGAAATCGAGTTGCGCAGAGGTATGGAGGCAGTGGCGGCGGCGAGGCGGGAATTGCCGCTCGGCGGCGTTGTCCCAGAAGACTACGTCTTTCAAGCACAAGGACCGAGCGGCGAGCCGTCCAACGTGCGATTATCAGAGTTGTTCGCCCCTGGTACCGACTCGCTTGTCATATACAGCATGATGTTCCCACGCGCCGGCGATGACGACCGGCCAGGACCTCAAGCCGGGTTGACCGCTGGGCTACCTCTTGGCGAGGGCCCCTGCCCATCGTGCACCGCCTTCCTCGACCAGCTCGACGGGGCCGCGGAGCACGTGTCCCAGCGCCTCAACTTGGCCATCGTCGGCAAGGCGCCGATAGCACGCATCACGACGTTTGCTCAAGAACGCGGCTGGCGGCGGCTGCGTCTGCTGTCGTCAGCCGGCAACAACTACAACCGCGACTACTGGGCTGAGACTGGTGAAGGCGACCAGCAACCGATGCTCAACGTGTTCCACCGGGACGGCCCGACGATCAGTCACTTCTGGGGCTCGGAGCTCTTTTATGCCCCCGAGGACCCCGGACAAGATCCGCGCCACGTTGGCACCCTTGAGCCACTATGGAACTTGTTCGACTTCACGCCCGAAGGTCGGCCCAGCGACTGGGTTGAGGAGATGAGCTACTGACCGCCCGGCGGGGTGCACGCTCTTGGTTATCGCTCTCGGCGCGCTTGACCGCCACCCGGCGCCAACCCCAGACCGGGCCCAGACCGCCCCTACCATGCGGAAACCGTCGGGGTTTGGGGCCATACGGGCTCGGATCTGACGTCTAGGGCGGGGTGCGTGGGCTTCGCAGTGATGTCAAGGTCTGACATCACGATGGCACTTCGCTCCCGAGGGTCGAGGAACCCACAGCCAGCGTCGCCGCCGAAACCGGGGTTGCCCTATTTCGGGTGGCGTTCGCCCATTGGGTGGACGAGCGCAACAGCACCGACCTCGACCACCTGATCGGTGCGGCCCTGCATCAACTGTACGTGAACGCTCCGAGTCGATGAGCCGGTACAGCCAGCTACCGGGATGGACGAGGTCAGCGAAGTGTTCAGCGGCGCGAAGGAGGAGGAGCTGGAACGGAACTGCGTCCCTCCCAAGAGCCCCGGCCACCCGCGGAAAGACCACACCGTGCTGCAGTGCCTTCATGTGGTCCTCAAGGAGGAGTGGCGACATCATCGGTACGCCGTCCGAGACCTCGCAGTGGTCGAGGCAGTGCTCGAGGAGCGGCCTCCTGACGGCTCGCCGAGGTACAGGTCAGGGCGTCCAGACGCGCGGAGGCGGTAGCGGCTTGGACCGTGGGTCTCTGCGAACACCCCGAGCACGTACCGGATGCGCTGGTCAACACGCACCATTCGCTGAGCCGCTGCGGCAGGAAGTGCTCTGCCCTAGCGTAGCCCTATTGGTCGACGACGGACCCGTCGACGCCGAGGCGGGTATCGACCAGGCGGGGGCGATAGGGCAGGCGTTCGGCGGCGTCGGGCGCGAGTTCGATACCGATCCCGGGCCGCTCCGGGATGAGAAGAGAGTCCCCGTCTCGTCTGGGCGCCTCGTCGACGATCTGGCGCTTCTCGGCAGAACCCTCGTCGCCGGGGTACTCCTGGAGCGAGAAATTAGGGATGCACGCCGCCAATTGGAGGCAGGCGGCCGTGCTCACCGGGCTCAAAGGGTTGTGCGGCACCACGCCGGCGCCAAATGCCTCGGCAAGGGCAGCGATCTTTTTGGTGTGGGTCAAGCCGCCCGCGAGGCAGACGTCCGGCCGCACATACTGGACCGCGTCCCGCGATAGGAGCATCGCGAACTCGTCCAGCGTGTGAAGACGCTCACCGGTGGCGATCGGAACCCCGACCTGTCGGGCGACGGCGGCCATGCTGTCGAAGTTGTCCGGTCGTACGGGGTCTTCATAGAACATCGGACGGTAGGGTTCGATCCCTCTGCCGAGCACGACGGCCTCCGCCGGCGACAAGCGCCGGTGGATCTCGATGCAGAGGTCAACCGAGTCCCCGACCGCTTCGCGGTACCGGCGGACCCGGTCGATGGCGGCTTGCATTTTTCCTGCGTAGGTCTCGAAATAAGGGATGTTGGGCGGCTCGTCGAGGAAAGGCGTGAGATGCCCGATCGCACTGAAACCCTCCGCCTTGGCCCGGCGGCAGCCTTCCACGAGCTCCTCTGTCGTAGAGCCGAAGACGTGGACGTAGCACCGTGCTCGGTCCCGGCAGGACCCACCCAGCAACTGGTAAGCGGGAACTCCGAAATGCTTCCCGGCTATGTCCCAGAGGGCGATATCTATGGCGCTGATCGCTCCCATGATCGCCGCCCCGCGGAAGTGGCTCCACCGGTACATGTATTGCCAGTGGTGCTCGATGCGCAGAGGGTCCTGGTCCGTCAGGTAAAGCGCGAACTTCTGGACGGCGCTTTCGGAAGCCTCGAGGAAGCCCCACGCCCCTGACTCCCCGATGCCGCTAATGCCGGCGTCCGTATGGACCCGGACGAAGAGGTACCGGTCGACGAAGATGGTTTCGACTTGGGTGATCTTCACTCTGGCTCCTTATTCCTCGACCTATCCCATTTCTCCCTTTGTTCCCCGCGCTAGTTGTCCCCCGTGGAAGTTCGTCGACCGAGCGGTGACCAGCGGCGACGGATCCCTTCGCCTGTGCGGTCTTTCATCCGTCCGCGGCTGCCGGCCAAAGCGGAACGGCGATCTCCCGCTCGAGCCCGGTACCCCATTGGTTACGGAAGGCGACTTCGTGAGCGGGGATCCGTTGCGCCACCGCCCAGTGCCCGGTCGGGTACCCGAAGGAGACGCAGCAGACGTTGACCCAGCCGCTGTTTGGCGGCACCCCGAGGACGGCCAGGGTCTCCTCCCTCCGGTAGCGGCCAAGCACGGTAGTCAATGCCGAGCCGATGCCTTGCCCGCGAGCTGCAAGCATGGCGCTCCACACCGCGGGGAAGATTGAGCCGCCAGATGTGTCGTTGGGGGCGAAGGCGAACATGAAGAGCGGCACCCCTTCGAAGTGGTCGGCCAGGTACTGGGCCGAGCGAACCACCCGGAGAGCCCCGGCACCGGCGGCGTCATCGGGGGTTGCCTGGGCCGCGGCAATTCGGTCCTTGTAGGCGGTTCGCCACAACTCGTCAAGACTTTCCCGATAAAGGGGGCCGAGCTGGTCCTTTACCGCTTGGTCATCGACCAGCAAGAACCGCCAGTTCTGCGAATTGCCGCCGCTCGGGGCGCGGATGGCGGCGTCGAGGATGCGCGCCTGCGCTGCCCTGGGGATGGGGTCAGGCTTCACCCTCCGCATGGCCCTGGTGGTGTAAAGCGCTTCATTGAGGTCCATGCAACGCATATTGTCACCGCACTCGCTCGTCTTGCAGTTCTAGCGGTGAGACCAGACAGGCGTCCCCATGGGCCCCGCGCAATATGAACCGAGCCGAACTGGGAGATGTTGCCTGTGTGACGCGGCCGTGACGCGCCTCTGCTGATGTATTGGGAGCGAGGGGAGTTCCTGTGAGCCCGCTCAAACCAAATGCCAAGAGGAGGCGCAAAATGGACCGGAAACTAGTGAAAATCGCGGCCGGGGGGGCGCTGCTTGCCGGCGTCCTCGGCCCTACCGTCCCCGCTTTCGCCGCCACGGGCGCCACGATGCCCGCCGGAGGCTTGATCAAGGTATTCGTCACGCCGAAGGGAGTGAGCGGCGAACATGGGACGATCCTTATTATCGGCGCCATCGGTGACTGGGGTACCACGCTCGACACCAACGCCAACGGGACTGCCGACCCCAATGGCAACTACTCGAAGGTCACGCTCCAAAAGGGCACGTTCGTGGTCAACTTGACCACCCTCAACGACCTCTCCAACAAGGTGCAGCCGACCGTCTACCCAGGGACCTGCTCGCTTGTTTTCACGGTAAAAGGGCCGGTCGGCATTTCCGATGGCACCGGGGCCTATAAAGGCATATCTGGCACTCTCACCATCACAGAGACGTTCGGCGCCGTCCTGCCGCGTTATGCTTCGGGCGCCCACGCGGGCCAGTGCAACATGAACCAGAACGCCCAGCCCCTCGACCAAGATGGAGTGGTTACGGGGTCAGGACATATCGGCTTCCATTGAGTCGCCAGTACGCCGCCTGAGCGGGCCATGTAAAACCCGTGGTCTTCGAGTGGAGGTCCCCGGCGAAGAGTTTGGGCAACAGCTTCGCCGGGCCGGGTCAGGTCGTCCCGACCGCCCGCCTCTGCCCCGTTCCTCGGGCCATTTACGACCGGCTGGCTGCGGCGTGCCACGAAGAAGCCCAGGCTAGCTACGCAGTCTGGTGCAGTCGTGCACCCACGTCCCCGTGGACCTCCTCCTCACCGCGACCCGGACCAGAGGGATGCACCACATGAGGGCCGAGGCCAAGGCCAAGGGATGCCGGCAGGGGGGACGAGTGGACGACCGCCAGGTGTTGAGTCGGCCGGCTCAAGGCCACGTACAACAGGCGCAACCCGGCCGAGCGGTCCGCCCGCTCGGCGACTATCAACGACGGCTCGGCCACGACCACCGCATCGAACTCGAGGCCCTTGGCGTTTTCGGCCGCTAGCACAGTGACTCGCCGCCCGAGCCCGTCGCGCGTCGCTTCGCCCACTGAGGGCAACGCCGCCAGGGCTGCCGAAAGAACTGGGCCGACAAACGCGAGCGGGACGATCATTCCCACCGTCCCGTGCTCGGTGGCAAGGGAGGCGGCCTCGGTGACGAGCGCCACAATAAGTTCGTCGTGAGCCACCAGCCGGACCGTTGGCGGTCGTCTACCGGTCCTCACCGCCGTGACCGGTCTGACCCCAGGCGCTGCTTCCGGCAACAAGCGGCCCGCGAGGCCGAGAATTTGGGCCGTCGAACGGTAACCGTAACGGAGCTCGACCACTCGCAGCCCCTTCCTGGAGGGGAGCCACGACGCCAGATCCGGCCAAGCCCGAAGACCCCACGGCCCCGTGGCCTGGGCCAGGTCGCCGAGCAGCGTCAGTGAGCCCGAGGGGCAGCGTCTGGCCAACATCCTGAGCTCCATCGGGGAGAGATCCTGCGCCTCGTCCACGATCGCGTACCCGTACGTGCGCGATCGCCCATATATGAGCTCTTTGGCTTCGTCGACCAGCGGGCCGTCAGCTGCCGTCCACGCCCGCCCACGCCGCCGGAGAACGAGTTCCTGCTCCGCTTCGGTCAAGAGACCACTCGCCGCCGCCGACAGCAATTTAGGGCGGCTCAAAAGTTCCGAGACCAAAGTGGCCGCCGCCACCGTCGGGCACCGCCGGTCGAGCGCAGCCTTCACGCCTGGGGCGCCCCGAAGGGCGCGGCCAAGCTCCGAACCGTCTGGCGGTTGCCCGGCCAGTTCGACGTAACGCTCGTAGAGGGCCTTGACAAAGAGGTCCCTCAAAAGTTCACGGGCTTTGGCATAGGGCAAGCCCCTCGAAGCCACGTTGTCAGCCGCCGCGTCAGCGAGGCCGGCCGGGACCACGAGCCGGCGCAGGCCGATATTGACCTCGAGGTCGGCCTCATCGTGCTGGAAGCGCAGAGCTATGGCGCGGGCGAGGACCTCGGCCATGCGCCCGTCGCCCTTCACCCGTTCGGCCTCGGGGTTCTGGTCGGCCCCAGGGCTGGTTAGTACCTCTGGGACCAAGTCCGCAAATGTGGTCTGGACCACCGCGTGTTCGCCCAGCGATGGCAGCACCTGGGCGATGTAACGCAGGAAGGTACGGTTTGGCCCGACTACCAGGACATTGGCCCGTGCCATCGCCTCGTCGGCGTAGAGCAGGAAGGCCGCTCGGTGCAACCCGACGGCGGTCTTTCCCGAACCCGGGCCGCCCTGGACCGCCAGCACCCCCTCGGCCG
>JASHVH010000530.1 GCA_030039575.1 Acidimicrobiales bacterium
TCGCCGACCTCCATACCATTACTGTCAAAATTGCTACTGGCCACGCTGTTCGTCAGCACCTGGCCTAGCGTCACGGACTGCAAAGGGGCCCCGCTCAGGCTGGAGCCGGCCAGGACGCCCTGCCACCCGGTGCACGCGCTCCCGCTGCACCCCGGCGGGTAAGTGATGGTGAGTTCCGAGAGGGAAATGTTGTTCAGGGCCTGCGCCGCGCCGGCGATCCCGGTGTCGGTGCTCGTAAGCCCCTGTGCGATATCGCTCAGGGGGATGTCACTGAGCGGGATATCACTGAGCGGGATGTCGCTCAGCGGGATGTCGCTAAGGGGGATGTCGCTGAGTGGCGCCGAGGCGGCATTACCGCCGCCCGCGTTTTGAGCCGCGCCCAGGGCGGCGGCCGGGATGGCACTGTCCGGCACCGTCTGGACGGCGGCGACGGTCGAACTCGTGGCTGTCAACGAAGCCGTGACCGTTGCGGGGGCCGAGCTGACGGTGTTGATCTCCACCGCCGGTATGTTCGAGGTGTCGCCCAACCCACAATTTTCCTCGGTGGTCGAAACGTTGTAGGACTGGAACACCCCGGCCGGCAGCGGTGTGGTGCACGTGATCTCGCTCGACGCCGTATAAGCGGCGCTCTGGGCCATGAACAAATTCCCCGGGTTGGCGTCCGACCCGACCGTGACATTTTCCGGTTCGGTGGACAGCGAGATGTTCAGCGAGTCAGCCGGGCTATTTGCCGATGGCCCGAGAGGGTTAAAACCGTTCGTGTCGGTGTTGTACGCAATACCGTAAATGACGGTTTGTGGCAGTGAAGCCTGGGGGGGTGAGAATTCCGCCCCACTGAAGGTAATGTTGGTGGCCAGGCCGTTGTAGCACGTCTCGGCGGCAGCGTCGTACCATTCCTGCTCGCTGCCCGGGCAATTGGAGCCGGCAGGGCTGGTGAGGTTATCGGCAGTGGGCCGGTACGGGATATTGAAAGTCTGCGTGTCCGTCGCGATCAAAGTGCCAACCGTATTGTCGGGCCCCACGGTGTAAGCGTTGAAAGTGATGGGTACCGGGTATGTCGCTCCGGGCGTCGAAACGCACGTGTCGTTGTACCAGCTGCCCCATTGGCAGGCATAGCTGCTCATGGTCACCACGACATTGCTCAACGGCCCCGCATTGGCCAGGTTGACTTCGTTGCCAAGTTCGTCGAAATAGTAAGCCTCCACCCCCACGCTGGGGATGTTGCCCGGGAGCGGGCTGATCAGGCTGTCGTAGGACGCCGCGCTGGCCGCGTCGGCCGCCACGTTGAACTCTACCGCCGGTATGTTCGAGGTGTCGCCCAACCCGCAGTTCTCGCCGGTGGTCGAAACGTTGTAGGACTGGAAGACCCCGGCGGGGAGGGTTGTCGCGCACGTGATTTCGCTCGACGCCGTATAAGCGGCGCTTTGGGCCATGAACAAATTTCCCGGGTCGGCGTCCGACCCGACCGTCACATCGGCCGGCTCGGTGGACAGCCCGATGTTCAGCGAGTCAGCCGGGCTGTTCGCAGATGCACCGAGAGGGTTGAAGCCGTTGGTGTCGGTGTTGTAAGAAATACCGTAAATGACGGTTTGCGGCAGATTAGGTTGGGCCGGTGAGAAGTCGGCCCCATTGAAGGTGATATTGGTGGCCAGGCCGTTGTAGCACGTCCCGGCGGCGGCGTCGTACCATTCCTGCTCACTGCCCGGGCAGTTGTCGCCGCCGGTTTGCTTATCCGCTGACGGCCGGTAGGGGATATTGAAGGTCTGTGTGTCGCTGGCGATCACCGTCTCCGGTGTATTTCCCGGCCCCACGCTGTAAATGTTCAAAGTGATCGGCACGGGGTAAGTGGCACCGGACGCCGTAACGCAGGAGCCGTCGGTCCAGCTCCCCGTTTGGCACGCAAAGCTGCTCATGGTCACCACGACATTGCTCAGCGGGCCCGAATTGGCCAGGTTTACTTCGTTGCCGAGCTCGTCGAAATAGTAAGCCTCCACCCCGACGCTGGGGATGTTGCCCGGGAGCGGGCTGACCAAGCTGTCGTACGCCGGGGTAACACTGGCGGGATCACTGCTCTGCGCGGCTGCCGGCGACGTGGTCGCAGGCACGGCCGCGGGCAGCACAATGGCCAACGCCCCGGTGCTCAGGAGGAAAGCCGTGAGCAGGCTGAAGAAGCGCTTCATGGCCTCGTGCACCTGCAGAGCGAGTGACGGGCGGTCAGTGCCATCAAACGGTCCTCCTTGGTCCGTCCTGTGCGGTCCCCCTAAGCGGGTCGCACATCCCGCTACCCGGACCTTTGGGCCCCTATCTTAACTTTCGGTGCGACGGGCGTCACACAGGGGCTCAGCCCAAAAGAGGCCAGAAATGGGCTAAAAAATACCCAAACCGGCGCAAAAAAATCCAGTCATGGCCACGAAGGGAGCGGATGTGGCCGCGCTTAGCGCTGGGAACGCCGGAAAACGCGAACTGGTCCCGGCCCGGGGCCCCCCTTGACTATTCGAGTTCGGCCCAGACGACCTTTCCCCATGACCGGGGTTCCGACCCCCAGGCCTTGGCCAGCGCCTCCACCATGAGCAGGCCACGCCCGCTCGTGAGGTTGACTTTTATGGGGCCCGGGAGCCGGGCGGAAGCATCCGCCACCTCGACCCGGATCTGCCCGTCGTTGTGACGGACCTGCAGGTACAGCACCCCTCCGGCGTGCACGATGGCATTGGTCGTCAGTTCGGAGACCACAAGTAGGGCCCGTTCCTTGCGGTCCTGCTCGAGCGGCAGCGCCAGTACGGCGGCCCTGGCATCACGAGCGGACTTGACCGCGGGCGCGAAGTAACTCCCGCTGTCGCTGACCGCCTCTCGGGCGTCAGTCTCATCGAGCCTCATCTCGGCTTCACCCGAGGTGTGGCCGGTAGCCTCCCCTGCATACCCTGACGGAGACATATCCACCCGCGTGGGCCCACAAACCTGCTGGTAGGCCCGAACCTGCCGGTGGGCCCGAGCGTGGCCCTAGCAGACCCCGGTTCAAAGGAGCAGAGATGCCAGCGCGAGCTTTCATGCAGGTGGACGTCTTTACCGACACCGCCTACTTCGGCAACCCGGTGGGAGTCGTGCTGGAGGCGGCCGGCCTCAGCGAGGCGGAGATGCAGCAAGCGGCAGCGTGGGCGAACCTGTCCGAGACCACCTTTGTGCTCCCGCCTACGGACGCCGCCGCCGACTACCGGGTGCGGATTTTCACTCCCGTCAATGAGCTGCCGTTCGCCGGCCACCCGACCCTCGGTACGGCCCACGCCTGGTTGGCGTACTCGGGCCTTGACCGAGAGGAGGTAACCCAGGAGTGCGTCAGTGGGCTCGTCCGGGTGCGGCGAGGCGAGGGGCGTCTCGCCTTCGCGGCGCCGCCCCTCGTGCGTGGGGGACCGGTGGACGAAGACCTGGTGGGTGAGCTGGCCCGGATGCTCAACATCGACAAGTCAGAGGTGGTCGACGCGCAATGGGTG
>JASHVH010000531.1 GCA_030039575.1 Acidimicrobiales bacterium
CTGAAAAGTGCGGTTGCAATTACCTTTCAAGCCCCGAAACACATTTGTGGCCCCAGAATTCCGGTCGCAACCGGGGCAACCCGGGCAAGCCGGCCCCGACGGGCCCCATCCGGCCCCATCCGGCCCCATCCGGTCCCGTCCGGTCCCGTCCGGTCTCGTCCAGGCGCGCCACATGCCTGTGCCCGAGGGCTCAGATTTGAGGGCGGGGCAAAGACGGCCGCAGTAACGCCTCCGCCAGCCTTTTGGCGGCGCGCGGCTCTATATCGAGCGAGAGGTACGGGTCGATGAGCTCGACTTCGAGGACGAGCGGGTCACCTCCTGAGCCGGCCACAAGGTCGATCCTGCCGTACGGCAGTTGGCACCCCAGGTGTTCGGCGACGAACGCTAACGCTTGAGCGGCCACCCGAAGTTGCGCCGGGCTCGGCGTGACCAGGCCGCCCCATGACGTTCGTTCCCAAGGCCGGTCGATGACGCCCTCGCCCCTCCTGAGGACCAGGCTCTTCTGGACGGCATGGCTGAAAACGCCATCGAAGAATACGAGGTCCGTCTCTCCTTCTTCGTCGACGCGGGAAATGTACTCCTGCACCATGACTGTGTGGCCGAGGGCCAAGAGCCTGTGCACGTGGCCGATGGCGACGGGATCCCCGCCGCGATAGCGTGCCGTTTCCCTCCCGCCCGCCGACACCGACGGCTTCACCACGAAATCACCCCCTGAGGGCGGCGCCCACCTTGACCCCTGGTAAACCCAGCTGGTCGGGACGACCGGCACGCCGGCCGCGGTCAGTTGCTCGAGGTGCACCTTGTCGATGTCCCACTCGATCACCGGTAGCGGGTTGAGCACTGTGGAGACCGCCGCCACGTCCCTGGCCCAGGCCAAGTATTCGGCTGGGCGATCGACGCTGTCCCACGTGCTGCTGATGACGACGTGCGAATAGGACCCCCAATCGACGTCGGGGTCGTCCCAGGCGATCAGCTTTGACCTGGCACCGAGGGCTCGAAGAGCCTCCTGGAGCGGAGCGGCGTCAGGGTTGGGATAGAGGTCGGTAACACTGGCGGCCCCAAACCGCCGGCAAGCGGCCAGCGCCACGTCCCACTCCGTCATGGGCACACAGTCTCATCCGTCGGCGCTCTCTGCGGATGCCGGCGCAGGGCCAGCCCCCGAGCCACGTGAGCGTAACCCGCGCCCACGTGGCTCACTCGGTGACTTGGCTCGGCTGGCGCTTGTAGTTACCGGCGGGCGGCGACCCCATTGTCGTCGCCTTGCTGGACGCTTATGCCACGAACCGGACGTGCCGGTGGCGCCGGCCTATCACCGTTCCTCTAGGCAGTGACGAACGTGTAGGGCGCTTCCCCTTCCACATCACCTGCGTGCCCAAAGGAGCCTGCACCGTCTCGCCTCCTGTTAATCGCTCGTCATATTGTTCTACGGGAAGACGGTGCGGGCGGATTTCCTGGCCCGCCCATCACGTGCCGGCGATGGCGGCCACAGGCAGGTTGGACGCCAGGCCACTCGGTGTGGGTTGCACTTTGGCATTGCCAAACCCGTACACCCGGCCGTCACTACCGGCCATCCAGTAGCCACCGTCGTCGGAGGTGAGCCCGAGCCCCACGATGTTGTTCACCCTGATCTTTTCTCCCGGCAGGGAGCCGAAGAACTTGACCCCGGTGCCGAAAATGAACGCTCCGCCGTCAGAGCCGACGAGCGCGTAACCGGTCCCCGTGGACGACGGCAGCGCGTCCTTTATGTTAGTGACGCGAATTTTCAAGCCGGGCAGCGAACCGTAAAAACGACTGTCGCCGAAGTTGAACACGCCGCCGTCCCAACCCACCAGCATGTAACCCGCGCCCGTCGGTGTGGCAGCCACCCCCACGACATGGTTGATGTGGATGCCGAGGCCCGGCAGGGAACCGTGGAACGTGGCGTCGCCGAAGGCGAAGAACCCGCCGTCTGCCCCCACCATGTAGTAGCCCCTGCCGGTGGCGGTCCCGGAGATGGCCACGATGTTCGAGACCTTTATCTTCAAAGCGGGCAGGTCCCCGTAGAACTTGGCGTCACCGAACTCCTTGACGGTGCCGTTCGCGGTCGCCACCCAGTACCCCTTGCCGTCAGGGGTCCCGGCTATGCCTACCACCGGCCCAGTGGTAGCCGTAGTGGTCAGGCCCCCCAACGAGGGTGCCGTGCCCAAACCGAACACGTGCCCATTGCCGGTGGCCAGCCAGTAGCCGGTGGCAGGGGCGGGAGACGTCGTGGTGGTCGTGGGCGCCGTGGTGGTCGTGGTGGTCCTACCGACCGTGGTGGTCGTCGTGCCAGTGGTGGTCGTCGTCGTCCTGGCGACCGTCGTAGTGGTGGTGGTCGTCGTCTGGGCGGTGCCCGACGAGGCGTACGAGGTCGCCAGGACCAGCGAACCACCCGTAACCAACGTCGCCACCGAGGCGACGATCGTCACCAGGTGCCACCGGAGTGGTGGTTGCTTCTTGGTCGTTTTGCGTATTTTCACGTTGTCACCTCCAGGGTTTTCCGCCCTCGGCCGGCCTCCCGCTCACAACACTGGCCTGCCGCCTCTTTGTCCGAAGATTTCCCCGATGAGGGTCACGCCTTCGGGGGCCGAGGGTCGAGGCACCCTGATGGCTCTCAATGGGCCCGGACGAGAACTGTCTCGCTTGATGAAAGTCGTCAAAGTTGGGGTTTGAGCCTCCACCTCCCTTCACCGGCTTTCAGCACCTGCCCTGCCCGTAGCCTGGTGACGGCAGTTATGACGCACCTCGCGCTCCACCCACCTGTCCATCTGGGCACTGTGCTGATACCCCTGTGGGCATCATCGCTAACCCGAGCTTGCCCGAGGCCCACTGTTCGTCCACGCTGATAACGCCCTTGACCTGGCCGAACCCCCTCGCTCGGGTTCGTCGCACACAGTCAACGGGGCCAACCGGGTAGGTCGCCGACCTCGAGCCCTCCGCCCCTGCGGCCACCGTGCCCGGAGAGACGGCCTCCCGCGGCGTCCCGCCGTGGGTTAGCTGAGCGCGGGCCGCTTCGGGCGGCTTTGCACCTAGGCAGGCCTCCTCGCTCCAGCTAGTTGGTGGTCGGTCGCCGGCCTGGCCGGCTCCGAGATTGGAGGGTCGGAAAATACCCGGAAATTCGCCGGTAAGTCCCAAAATTTCGGGTTAATTCCGGGTCGATTTTCCGGGTTTTTCCTGGTCAGGCCGGAGCAAAAAGCTCACCATAAGGGAATGCCTGGACAATCAGCTGCCCGCCGACGGCGGCCCGTCGCTGCCGGCTTGGCGATCGCGCTGCTCGCGCTCATGACAACCAGCCTGGTGGCAAGTTCCGCTGCGTCGGCCAGCGGCGGCGCCTGGTACGCCTATGCCACTGGAGGGGCCTCCTCGCCGAAGAGCTGCCCGGCGACCGCCACAACCGACCAGGAGTGCACACTAGGTCAAGCACTTTCCCTGGCCCAGGCCGGCGACGATGTGTACCTGGCCACCCCGGGCGCCAGCGGGTCTTACGTGGGGAACTGGACGATAAGTACGGCGGGGACCTCGGCCTCGGCGCCTCTCACACTGGGACCTGCCCCTGGCGTTGACAACCCCATCCTCGACGGCAACAACGGCGATGCCAGCGGCTGTACCACTTCGAGCTGTGGCGGGCCGGTGCTCACGATCGGGGACGCCTTCGTAAGCATCAACGGCGTCACCATCGAGGACGGGTACCTCACCGGTTCGAACGGCGAGATGGCAGCGGGCATCGACAACAACTCGGGCGGCTCGCTTACCGTCACGGGCTCCGATTTCGTACACGACTACGGCGAAGACGGCGGGGCCATCGACAACGCTGACGCCGGCAGCGGGACGCTAAGCGTGGCTGGCTCCACCTTTTCGGGCAACAACGCGGTCGACGGCGCGGCCATCGACAACGCCGACAACGTCGGGCACGGCACCGTCACCGTCACCAGCTCTACCTTTTCAGGCGGTTATGCCCAGGACGGCGGGGCTATCGACAACGCCGATGACAACGGCCACGGCACGCTAAGCGTCACGAGCTCGACCTTTTCGGGCAACACCGGCATCGACGGCGGGGGGATCGACAACGGTGACCAAACGGGCAAAGGCACCATGAGCGTCACCAATTCGACCTTCTCGGGTAATAGCGGCGCAGCCATCGACAATGGCGACTACTTCGACTACCAGAACACGCCGCTCCCTGATGACGCCGGCGACGTCGTTTGGGTGGCTGCGGACATCTTCAATGGCGGTTGCACGCAGGTGAGCGGGACGTGGGACGACGAGGGCTACAACGTCGGTTCGAACGGTACTTGCATGTCAAATCAGCCGGCGACCGGCGACGTCGACCACGGCGCCAGCCTTTCGGGTCTGCTCGGCCCCCTAACCGACAACGGCGGGCCGACCGACACGATCGCCTTATTGGGAGGCGACCCGGCCATAGGCGCGGTCCCGAGCAACACATCGGTCACCCTGGACAACGCTTCGGCGCAGCTGTGCCCGACGACGGACCAGCGGGGCGTGGCCAGCCCGCCAGGGGCCGCCTGTGACGCCGGGGCCGTGCAGTTGGTCGTGTCGTATGCCTACGCGGGCGGCGCGGCCACGTCCCCCACCAACTGCCCCGCTACAGCGACTGTCGCAGACCAGTGCAACTT
>JASHVH010000532.1 GCA_030039575.1 Acidimicrobiales bacterium
CGGCTTATCGGCGAACTTTCGAAGATGCCGGTCAAAGTGTGGCCCTCTCAAGCCAATTTTGTCTTGTGGCGGCCCTTGCGCCACAGCGGCCAGGAGGTCTGGCAGGGTCTCGTCCAGCGCTCCGTCCTCGTGCGCGACACCTCGAGCTGGCCGGGGCTGGAGGGGTGCCTGCGGACGACCGTGGGGACTAGGGAGGAGAACGACCGGTTCCTCTCTGCCTTGGCAGAGGTCCTCGGATGAGCGAGGGGACGGGCACGCCCGCCCGGCAAGTGACCAAGGAACGCGTCACCAAGGAAACGGCCATCTCGTTGAAATTGGCGGTGGACGGCTCCGGCCAGGTCGAAGTGGGCACCGGCTTGCCGTTTTTCGACCACATGCTCTCGCAACTGGGCCGCCACGCCGGCTTCGACCTCGACCTCAAAGCGAGCGGCGACCTGGCCGTGGACGCCCACCACACGGTCGAGGACGTCGGCATTGCGCTGGGCGGGGCGCTGCACGAAGCGCTCGGCGACAAGGTTGGCGTTCGGCGCTTTGCGTCGATATCAGTGCCCCTCGACGAGGCGCTGATCGAGGCGGCTCTTGACCTGTCCGGCCGGCCGTTCCTCGTCTACGAGGTGGACCCGGGCGGGGGTGCGGAGGCGTACCCCCTGGGCGACCCGCCCTTTGACCCGCAACTGGCCGAAGAGTTCTGGCGCGCCTTCAGCACGTCCAGCGCTATCACTTTGCACCTGCGCATGCGCAGCGGTCGCAATACCCACCATATCCTCGAGGCTTCTTTCAAATCCGTGGCCCGGGCTTTGCGCGACGCGGTCCGGGTGGAAGGTGGCGGGGTCCCGTCGACAAAAGGTGTGCTTGGCTAAGGCGCCAATGTCCAAGCCATTTATCGCTGTCGTCGATTACGGCATTGGCAACCTGCGGTCAGCCGAAAAGGGCCTCTGCAAGGTGGGGGCGGATGCCCGGCTCGTGACCGGCCCCGCTGACATCGCTGCGGCCGATGGCGTCGTGCTGCCAGGGGTGGGCAATTTTGGCCGCTGCAGCGAAGCTCTTTCAGGCAGCGGCCTTTGGGCCGCCACGCTGGAGGCCGCCTGCTCGGGAAGGCCGTTCCTTGGCATCTGTGTGGGGATGCAGCTTCTTTACGAACGGTCCGAAGAATCACCGGGGATCCCGGGCCTTTCGGTGTTCGAGGGGACCGTTTCCCTCCTGGCGGGTGACGTCAGGCGTCCGCAGATGCAATGGAACGCATTGGAGGTCGCCCCAGGCAGCCGGCTCCTCGAGGGGTTCGAGGAAAACGCCTGGGTTTACTTCGTGCATTCGTATTCCGCTCCGGTAGGGAAAGAAACGGCGGCGACCTGTGACTATGGCGGGCCGGTGGCCGCGGCGGCCGAAGCAGGGCCCGTGTGGGCCACGCAGTTCCACCCGGAAAAATCGTCCGCTGTAGGTCTTGGCGTGCTGGCCAATTTCGTGGCCGCGTGCAATTCCAATTAAGAGAATGGAAATCTACCCGGCAATTGACCTGAGGGCAGGGCGCTGTGTGCGCTTGGCCCAGGGCGATTTCGGGCGGGAAACCGTGTACGGGGCCGACCCGGTCCAACGAGCGCTGGCTTTCGAGGCGGCTGGCGCCCGTTGGCTGCACGTGGTCGACCTCGACGCGGCCCGGAGCCGCGATGTAGTGCAAGGCGATGTAGTGCCCGGTCGGGGGGCCCCCACCAACAGGCCGGTGGTCGCCGCCATTGCGGCTGCCGTAGGTATCCCCGTCCAGGCCGGTGGCGGGGTACGCAAGGCCGACGACGTGGCCGAGTTGCTGGACGCCGGCGTCGCCCGGGTCATTGTGGGCACGGCGGCGGTCTTGAACGAAGGTTTCCTGGCCCAAGTGTCAGAGCGCTGGCCCGGGCGGGTGGGGGCCGCCGTCGACCATTTCAACGGCGAAGTTCGGGTAAGGGGCTGGGAGGAAGGCTACGGGCGCGACGTCGCCCGTGTCGTGTGCGACCTGACGGCCGCTGGGGCCGCCGTCGTCATGGTCACGGAGATATCACGCGACGGGCTTATGGTAGGGCCCGACCTCGCCGGCTACCGGCTTTTGCTGGAGAAATGCGACGTCCCATTGATCGCTTCCGGGGGCGTGGGCACGCTCGACGACGTCCGCCGGCTGGCTTGGCTGCAAGGCGGTGGCCGGCGCTTGGCCGGGGTCATAGTCGGCCGGGCTATTTACGAAGGCCGGTTCACCCTGCCCGAAGCGGTGGCGGCGTCGAGAGTGCCCGTTTGAAAGCGGTCCGGGTCATCCCCTGCCTGGACGTGGACGCCGGCCGGGTGGTCAAGGGAGTACGCTTCGCCGGCCTCCGGGACGCCGGCGACCCCGTCGAGTTGGCCGCCCGGTACGACACGGAGGGGGCCGACGAGATCGTCTTCTACGACATCACCGCCTCGGCGCAGGACCGGGGCACGATGCTCGACGTGGTCGCCCGCACCGCCGACCAGGTTTTCATCCCTCTCACGGTCGGCGGCGGCGTCCGCAGCCTCGAAGACGCTCGCCGGCTCCTGCGGCTGGGGGCCGACAAGGTCAGCGTCAACTCTGCCGCCGTGGCCCGGCCCGGATTGGTGCGCGAAATCTCCGACACCTTTGGCGCCCAGTGCGTGGTTGTCGGGGTGGACATGCGCCGCCAGCCAGGCGAACGAGCCGCGTGGGAGGTCTACATAAACGGCGGCCGGGTGGCCACCGGGGTTGATGCCGTCGAGTGGGTGGTGCGGTGCGAGGAATTGGGTGCGGGGGAGGTCGTGCTCAACTCCATGGACCGGGATGGCACCAGGACGGGGTACGACCTCGAGCTGACGCGCGCCGTTGTTCAAGCCACGAGTATCCCGGTAGTGGCCAGCGGCGGCGTCGGCAGCCTGCAGCACTTGGTCGACGGGGCTGTGGTCGGCCACGCCGACGCGGTGCTGGCCGCGTCGATCTTCCATTTCGGCGAGGTGACGGTGGCGCAGGCAAAAGCGGAGCTAGCCGCGGCCGGCGTGACGGTCAGGCCGTTCTGGCGCTAGCTTGCCCGCAATGGCCCCGAACGACCCTGCGTCGCCCAAGCAGGCGGTTCAGATGCTCACGGACAGAGTGCTCGTCCAGGTCCCTCGCTCCGAGGGCGAGCGAAAGTCCAAGGCCGGCATCCTCATCCCCGCCACGGCCGAGGTCCCTCGCCGCCTCACCTGGGCGGAGGTAGTGGCCACGGGCCCCCACGTGCGCTCCATAAAGGCAGGCGACCAGGTGCTGTTCAACCCCGAGGACCGTTTCGAAGTCGAGGTCCAGGGCGAGAACTACCTGATCCTTCGCGAACGCGACATCCATGCGGTAGCCGCCGAGCGCGTGACGGACGGTACGGGGCTCTACCTCTAGGTGCCCATCTAATCCGAGCGTGCCCCGGAGGACGACGCATAGGCTCGCTCCGACAATGCTGCGGGCACCGTAGCAAGAACCTCCAGGAGATGGGTTTTGACATGAGCCGAGTACGGTTACTCGTCGGTACCCGGAAGGGTGCCTTTGTGCTTACTTCAGACGGTGACAGGCGGGAGTGGGAGGTCGAAGGGCCGCACTTTGCCGGCTGGGAGGTATACCACATAAAAGGGTCGCCGGCTGACCCCCAGCGGATCTATGCCGGCCCATCAGGTGGTTGGTTCGGGCAGGTCGTGCAGCGCTCGGACGACGGAGGAAAGACGTGGGAGGCGGTCGGGAACGATTTCCATTACGAAGGGGAGGCCGGCACCCACCTCTGGTACGACGGGACGCCGAGGCCCTGGAAGTTCACCCGCCTCTGGCACCTCGAGCCATCGCTCGACGACCCTGACAGCCTGTACGCGGGGGCCGAGGACGCCGCCCTGTTCCGTTCCACGGACGGTGGCAAGAACTGGGCCGAGATGACCGGCCTCCGTACTCACAGTTCCGCCCCGACGTGGCAGCCGGGCGCCGGCGGCCTGTGCCTACACACGATCATCGTCAACCCAAATGACCGTGAAAGGGTGACGGTGGCCATATCGGCGGCCGGCGTCCTTCGTAGTGACGATGCCGGCGAGACCTGGCACCCGGCCAACAGAGGGCTCCACTCCGAAGGGACCCTGCCCGAAGATGAGCCCGAAGTGGGCTTCTGCGTCCACCACGTGGCCATGAACCCGTCGAGACCGGACGTCTTGTTCATGCAGAAGCACTGGGACGTCATGCGCAGTGACGACGGCGGCGGTTCGTGGCAGGACGTGGGCGACGGCCTACCGAGCGATTTCGGGTTCTGTATCGATGTGCACGCCCATGAACCTGACACCATCTTCGTGGTGCCGATAAAAAGCGACTCGGAGCACTATCCCCCCGATGGCAGACTGCGCGTGTACAGGAGCCGCACCGGCGGGCACGAGTGGGAACCCCTGACCAAGGGCCTGCCGCAAAAGGACTGCTACGTGAACGTGTACCGCGACGCCATGTCCGTCGATTCCCTCGACCCGTGCGGTGTCTATTTCGGGACGACAGGGGGACAGGTCTACGTCTCTGCCGATGGCGGCGACAGCTGGGACGCCCCGGTGCGCGATTTCCCGGCGGTCTTGTCGGTAGAAGCCCAAACGCTCCCTTGACCGGGCACGCCGAAGCGACCATGACTGACAGAGCCGGCCCGGGCGAGGGCCCCGGGGAGTGAGCCAGACCGGAGCGGACGTGCCGTGACGGAGGCCGTTGAAGGCGCAGCCAACCGGGGAGCGCGGGGCGGTACCGAGGTACGCGTACGGCTACCGGCGCAGTTGCGAGAACTGGCGCGGCTGCCGGCCGAGGTGCGGGTCGGAGTGGCAGGGCCGGTGACGCAAAGGGCGGTGCTGGACGCGCTCGAGAGCTGCTACCCGGTCCTCAAGGGGACGATTCGCGACCGGGTCACGGCGAGGCGGCGGCCGTTCATAAGGTTTTACGCCTGCGAGGAGGACTTTTCCAACGCGGCGCCCGACGACGCCCTGCCAGAGGACGTGGCCTGCGGGAGGCAACCGTTCTTCATCGTCGGTGCCATGGCCGGCGGTTAGCCGTCCCGGCCGGCGCTTAACATGGGACCATGACGGTTGCTATCCCCATCTCCGCCACGCCCGAACAGCTAGCCACGATCGCGTACAACTCCGAAGGGCTCGTCCCGGCGATCGTCCAAGAAGAGGGGACGGGCCAAGTCCTGATGATGGCCTGGATGAACGAGGACGTCCTGCGGGAGACCCTCGAGTCCGGCCGGACCGTGTTTTGGTCACGGAGCCGTCAGTCCCGCTGGCGCAAAGGCGACACGTCGGGCGATCACCAGTGGGTCCGGGCCGCTTTCTACGACTGCGACGGGGACACGCTGCTGTTCGTGGTCGAGCAAGAGGGGGCCGGCGCCTGCCACACGGGCGAGCGGTCCTGCTTTTTCCGCCGGTTCGGGCCTGACGGCGCCGGTTCGGCCGAGCCGCCGTGAACGGGCGACGCCAGCGGAGCCAGTGTGAGCCAGGCCAGTGAGCAAGCCCAGTGAGCAGGCCCAGTGAGCAAGGCCAGAGAGCAAGACGGGTGAACCGCCCGGTACTGCATGCCAGCGCCGTTCACCCGAGCAGGGAGGAGTTCGCCTCACTAGCTCGTGACTGGACCATTGTCCCTGTGTGGTGCGAGCTGTTGGCGGATTTGACTACCCCGGTCGCCGCGTATTCTCGCCTGGTCCGGGGCGAGCCGGGCTTCGTCCTCGAGTCAGTCGAGCACGCCGGCACCTGGGGACGGTGGTCCTTCATCGGCCGGAGGCCGTCGGCGACCATGACGCTGCGCCGGGACAAGGTGACGGTGGAGGGCACTGTCCCGGTGACCGTGCCCGAAGACCAAGGGATCCTGGTGGCCATGGAGGCCGTGCTTTCCCATTACCGAGCGCCCTCCCTGCCCGGCCTGCCGCCGTTGCACGGGGGCATCGTCGGGTACCTGGGGTACGACGTCGTCCGCGAAGTGGAACGCCTGCCCGGTGCACCTCCCGACGAACTCGGTTACCCCGACGCCGTCATGTCTGTGGTCGGCCAGGTGGCGGCCTACGACGCGTGGCGCCAGCGGGTGACACTGGTCGATGCCGTGCCCGTGCCGGCCGGGGCCACCAGGGAGGAGGTCTTCGGCCTCTACGACCTGGCGTTGGCCCGGCTGGCCGATTTCGCCGCCGAGGGGGCCAACCCCATCGAGGAACCGGTGATCGAACCGCCCGAGCGCGATGACGAACTGCCGCCGGCGGTGCGCCGCACTTCGGCTGAGCTTTATGCCGCCGCCGTGGGAGCGGCGCGGGAGTACATATACGCCGGCGACATCTTCCAGGTCGTGTTGGCCCAGCGTTTTGACCTCGACCTCGAAGCGGAACCGCTCGACCTCTACCGCTCGTTGCGCCAGGTCAACCCGAGCCCGTACATGTACTTGCTCCAGTACCCGGAGCTGGCCGTGGTCGGGTCCTCGCCTGAGCCCATGGTCCGGGTGCGGGACGGGCGGGTCATCTCCCGGCCGATTGCCGGGACCCGCCGACGGGGCCGGACGGACGTGGATGACCGCCGCCTGGCGGCAGAGCTATCGGAGCACCCGAAGGAGCGGGCTGAACACGTCATGCTGGTGGACCTGGCCCGGAGC
>JASHVH010000533.1 GCA_030039575.1 Acidimicrobiales bacterium
GCCCGCTGCCCCAAAGGCCCGCCCGCGCCGTGCATCCTCTGGCATGTCGGCGTTGGCTCGGACCATGAGGTGACGCCTCGTATCGGCGTGGTGCAGGAGGCGCGCCACAGAGGAGACCAGCTCACGCGTCTCAGGCTCCGCGTGGTCGGCGTCGAAGGTGCCCTCGAAGAACTCGACCAGTGGAGAAGCGACTACGGGCACCTCACCTCGGTAAACCCCCCCGCTTTTACCGTCTATTGAGATGACGTCGCCCTCCGAAATAACCGTCCCATTGATGGTGGTAAATTGTCTTGCTTTAGTGTCGATACGCAGCTCCTGCGCCGCAACCACGCAGGTTTTCCCCATGCCCCGGGCGACAACCGCCGCGTGGCTCGTCTTGCCTCCCCGGCGCGTGAGGATGCCCTTGGCGGCTACCATGCCGGGCAAGTCGTCCGGGTTGGTCTCGGTGCGGACAAGTATCGCCGCTTCGCCCTTGGCTGCTAGCGCTACGGCCGCTTGTGAGTCGAAGACGACCTTGCCTACGGCGGCTCCCGGGCTGGCCCCCATGCCCGTGGCCAGGCGGGCCATGGCGGCCGCTTCGTCGAAACGCGGGAACATCAGCTCGGCCAGGCCGGCCCCGCTCACGCGCCCTAAGGCCTCGTCCATCGATATCACGCCCTCGTCCACGAGCTGGGTGGCGATCCGGAACGCAGCCGCGGCTGTGCGCTTCCCGACCCGTGTCTGCAACATCCACAGTTTCCCGTTCTCTACGGTGAACTCGATGTCGCAGAGGTCCCGGTAATGGCGTTCGAGTGTGGCCATTATGCCGAGCAATTTCTGGTAAGCAGGTTCGTTCAGCTCTTCCAGTTCCTGGAGCGGCATCGTATTGCGTACCCCGGCCACGACGTCTTCGCCCTGGGCTTCTTGCAAGTAATCACCGTAAACGCCGGGGTTACCCGTGGCCGGGTCGCGGGTGAAGGCCACCCCCGTTCCAGAGCCTAGGTTGAGGTTGCCGAAGACCATCGCCACCACCGTCACCGCCGTCCCCAGGTCCTCGGGTATGCGCTCCTGCCGGCGATAGATGCGGGCCCGCTCGCCGTTCCACGATTTGAAAACAGCCAGGATAGCTGCGTCGAGTTGGTCACGCGGCGAAACCGGGAACAGATGGCCCGTCTCTCTCCTGACGATGTCTTTGTAAATCGATACGAGCTCTTGGAGGTCCTCTACCTCAAGGTCAAGGTCCGTCCCGGCTTGCTTTTCCTGCTTCAGCTGGGCAAGGGCTTGCTCGAACAAGCTACCGTCCACCGCGAGCACGGTCTTCGCGAACATCTGCACCAAACGTCGATAGGAATCCCAGGCGAAGCGCTCGTCACCGGACTGCTTCGCCAGGCCCTCGACAGAACTGTCGTTGAGGCCTATGTCGAGGACAGTGTCCATCATGCCAGGCATCGAAAACTTAGCTCCGCTGCGGACTGATACCAGCAAGGGGTTCTCGGGGTCGCCCAACTTCTTTCCCATATCGTGTTCGAGGCGGCCCAGGTGCTCGCTTATTTCGTGGTGCAGCCCTGGGGGGGCTGACCCAGTGGCGAGGAACGTCCGGCAAGCATCAGTGGTTATCGTAAAACCGGGAGGGACGGGAAGGCCCAGGTTGGCCATTTCGGCCAGGTTGGCCCCCTTGCCTCCGAGGAGGTCCCGCATCTCTTTGCTGCCCTCGCAAAAATCGTAGACGTACTTGACCATGAGCTTTCTCCTTGATTTTCGGGACCTTATGTAAACCTCCGGCCGGGAAACCTATTTTTCCGTCAATTATCCGTCCTGACGCTAGGATGGCCCTAGAGGAAAAAGGCCCATTTACCGAGGTTCGTGAAACCAGCTGCGCTTTCTCCTCGGCGGCAGTTTCGCGAACCTCCGTAGGCCGGCCGGCTCAGGCACGCGGTCATGTGCCCACGTGGATGCACTCGCCGGCGCACTGTGCTTCTGCCTCGCGGACGACTTCTTCGAGGTCTTCGGGGACCGAGACGGCCGGCAAGCCGTCTTCGAGGCCAGCGCTTTGTCCCTTTACGTGCGCGAGCCCGTCGTCACCCATCTCGAACACGGCCGGGCAGAGGTCTTCGCACAGGGCATCACCAGTGCAGTAATCCTGCTCGATCCAGACTCTCATTTCACTTCTTCCTTCCTTGCATACGGAAGCCGCGTATCATCTGTTCCCCGTGGGCCGGCACGCTGGTTGTCCATTGCCGTCCTCGTGGTCCTCATGGGCTGGGCCTGCCGGTTCAGGAGCCCTCCGCTCTACTCCGGCCAGCTGGGTGTAGTAGTGCCAACGTTCGGCTGTGTCCTCCTCCAGCAACTCGAGCAGACGGTGGGCGTGCTCCGGGTGTTCCTGGGCCAGCGCCGTGTAGCGCACCTCGGACCCGACAAACTCCGCCACCGGGAGCGTCGGTTCTTTCGAATCGAGCTTGAACGGGTGGCTCGACGGCTCGTCACCCGGGTGGTACCGGTAAAGGGGCCAGTAGCCCGACTGCACAGCCTCCTTCTGATGGGCCATAGAGCGACTCATCTCAATGCCATGGGCGATGCAGGTCGCGTACGCGATGATGAGCGACGGGCCGCGATAAGCCTCGGCCTCGAGGAGCGCCTTAACCGTTTGGACGTCGTTGGCGCCGAGGGCGACCTGGGCCACGTAGACGTTGCCGTAGGACCGGGCCACACTGGCGAGGTCCTTTTTCGGCGTCCCCTTGCCGCTGGCGGCGAAGCGGGCTACCGCTCCTCGAGGGGTCGATTTTGAGGCCTGCCCGCCCGTGTTCGAATAAACCTCTGTGTCGAGGACGAGGATGTTGACGTCAGCGCCGGAGGAAAGGACTTGGTCCAGCCCGCCGAAGCCGATGTCGTACGCCCAGCCGTCGCCGCCCACGATCCACACGGACTTGCGCACCAGGGAGTCAGCCAGAACTTGCAACTGCACGACTTCCGGTGCTGCATCACCCTTCTCCTCCAGTGCCTTCAGGCGCACCTTCAACTCCCCGACCCGCTGGCGCTGGGCCGTTATCTCTTCCTCGTTGGCCTGAGCACCGGCGCCCAGGATGTCCGCTGCCAGTTGCTCGCCAACTTGGGGGGCAAGCGGGGAAAGAAGGCGTCGCGCCAAGCGCTCCTGCGCCTCCACTCCCACCCTGATGCCGAGGCCGAACTCCGCGTTGTCCTCGAACAGCGAGTTGGCCCAGGCCGGGCCGCGCCCCTCCTCGTTCACGGCCCACGGGGTCGTGGGCAGGTTGCCACCATAGATGGAGGAGCACCCGGTGGCGTTGGCTACGAGGAGCCGGTCCCCGAACAGCTGAGAAAGCAAGCGCAGGTAAGGGGTTTCGCCGCAACCCGAGCATGCACCGGAAAACTCGAACAAGGGCTCGAGTTGCGCCGCCCCCTTCACGGTGTCGTGCGGCAAGGCGCACCTCTCGACTGTCGGGATGCTCTTGAAGAACTCCCAGTTGGCGAGTTCCTCGCCCCGTTGCGAGGGTACCGGGGCCATATTGATCGAGCGGTGGCCCGGGTCCACCTTGGACTTGGCCGGGCAGACCTCGACGCACAAGCGGCAACCTGTGCAGTCGTCGGGCGAGACCTGGATCGACATCAGGTGGCCGGGCAGGTCCTTGGACCGGAAATCCTTAGACCGGAATCTCACCGGCTCCTCTCCGGTTGTCTTGAGAGCTTCAGGGGAAAAGACTTTCATACGCAACGCGGCGTGGGGGCAGACGATGACACACTTGCCGCAGTCGGTGCAGATCGAGGGGTCCCACACCGGGATGTCAGTGGCCAGCCGCCTCTTTTCGAGCTTGGAAGTACCAGCCGGGAAGCGCCCGTCCGCCGGCAGCGCCGAGGTAGGGAGGTCGTCACCCTCACC
>JASHVH010000534.1 GCA_030039575.1 Acidimicrobiales bacterium
GAGCCCACGCTCCGGGTGTCCGGGTCCCCGGCGTCGAGCACCATGCCTTTGGTCCGGCGCAGTTCGACCACCGCATCGGCCACGTCGTCCAGCGGGGCGCCCTGCCCGGGCCCGGCCCCGAGCCGGTGGGCCAGCTCTTGATAACGCAGCGGGCCTGAGGTCCGCGATCGCCTCAACTTGAAGGCTACTTCGGTCACCACATAGCGCGGGTTCCTCTTGAAGAGGCTGTCGCGGTAAGTGAACCGGCACTCGGCCGGCGTCATCTGCACAACCTCGCCCAGCTTGCGGTCCCAGGCGGTGACGGAGGCGATCGTCTCGGAGACCTCCTGGCCATATGCGCCCACGTTCTGTACGGGGGTGGCGCCCGTCAACCCCGGGATCCCGCTCAAGCACTCCGTCCCGGCCAGCCCCTCGGCCACACAGAAGCTGACGAAGCCACACCAGTCTTCGCCGGCGCCCACGCGGGCGACCACGCCGTCCTCATCGGGGTCGAGCCGGATCCCCTTTATGGCCACCCGCACCACCGTCCCGGGGAACCCCTGGTCGGCGACGACGACGTTACTGCCACCCCCGAGCACGAGCACCGGGCTGCCAGTTTTCTCTGCGCCGCTCAGGATCCTGGCCAGCGCCGGTACATCGGGTGCCTCCGCGAACACGTCCGCCGGGCCGCCAACGCGCAAGGTCGTCCAGTCGGACAGGATTACGTTCGGCTCAGCACCTCGGGGCTCGGCACCTCGGCTGGAAAAGCGGCCCATTCAGGCAGTGCAGGCTACCTGGCGCCGCCGCCGGCGCGGCGCGGCAAGGGGAGCCGCACCGTCTTCGTTAACGGCGGTAAGGCACATCAAGTAGAGTCGTTGGCCGGCGCGCCGGCGCATGCTGCGCAGGCAGGTACCCTCGGGCGCCGTAGGGGAGGACGTGCAACAGCTCGAACAGGAAGTCAAGCTCGACCCCAGTCCCGGGTGGGCTCTACCTGACCTGTCCGGGATCCTGCCTGGTGTACAGGCTGAGGCCATCCCCGACGTCGCCCTCGAGACCACCTATTACGACACAGCCGACCTCCGCCTGGCCCGTCACAACCTGACGCTCCGGTTCCGGCGGCAGACCGAACTGGTGCCAGGGGCCCGCCGAACGGACGACCGCACCACCACTGAAGTTTGGACCGTGAAGCTCCCGGCGTCCTCAGCGGACAACACGGTGTTGGCCCGGACCGAGGTCACCTGGCCGGCCGAAGGGTCGCCAGGTGCACCTGCTGGGAGAAGGACCGCCCGGCGTGCCCGGGCGACCGGGCGAGGGCTGCAGAGCCGCGACTACGAGTTCGAAAAAGTCCACGCCGAAGCGGCCCACTTCGTGCAAGCCGTCGCCCTCGGCCGCCCGCTCGAACCCGTGGCCCACCTCTCCAGCCTCCGCCGGCGCACCGAACTGCGGACTTCGGACGGTCGCCCGCTGGCCGAGATCGACGAGGACACCATCACCGGGAGGGACCTCTTGGCCACCCAGGAGCGCCTGCCGAGGCACGGCGGCACTCCCGACGTCCGGTTCCGCGAGGTGGAGGTGGAACTGGCGGACGGGGGCGCAGTCGAGGTCCTCGACGCGGTGGTCAGGCGGCTCGAGGCGGCGGGGGCACGCCGCAGCCCAGGCAAGAGCAAGTTGGCCAGGGTATTGGCCGGCGGATCCCCTGAGGTGAGCTTGCAGGACTTGTACCGTCCGGCGCCGGTGGGGGGACAGGGCCAAGAGGTGGCGATGTCGGAGGTCCTGCGAGACCAGGCCCGGTCATGCCTCGACGCCTTGGTGGACCACGACCCTGCCATACGGCTCGACGACCCTGACCCCGAGCACATCCATAAAAGCAGGGTGGCGACGCGGCGCTTCCGTACCATCCTGCGAGAGTTCGCCCCTTTGGTGACTTACGGCTCCGGTGCTGACCTGAGCCAACGCGGGCATGGGGTAGGGACTGGCCACCCCATCGAGAGCGCTGAGGCCGGCGGGCCAGAGAGCTTAGCGGCGGGCGGCCAGGCGAGGCCGGACGACACGGGGGTGACGCCCAACAGAACCGGTGACAGGACCGGCGAGGGGGCATACGGAGCCGGCGCGGCCGGCAAGGAGATCAACGCCGCCGAGGTTTGGTTCGCGGCAATAAGCGAAGATTTGAAGTGGCTCGGTGGGATCCTCGGTTCTGTCCGCGACTCCGACGTCCGTATGCAGTCGCTCGAGGACCATTGTGCGCAATTGCCGGCGACCGACGGCCCGGCCGTAGCGTTGTTGCTCGCAACCGCGAAGGGTCAACGGCAATCCCGTCACGAAGAGCTGCGTGAGGCTATGAGCGCGGGACGCTACCTGGACCTTCTGCGGTCGCTCGACGCCCTCGCTTCAGGCCCCACCTCCCGCTCACCGGTCCCGAACGCGCTGTGGGTACTGCTGTCAGAGCCGGCGGCCACCGGGATGCCCGCATTGGCCCACCGGCAGTGGCGAGCGCTGCGCAAGGCAGTCCGGCGCCTCGGCCGCGCTCCTTCGAACGACGCCCTCCACCGCGTCCGCATCCAGGCCAAACGGGTAAGGTACCTGGCCGAAGTGGCCGCCCCGGTAGTAAGGCCTGCGGCTCATCGTGACGCAGCCACCCTCACGGCCAAGGCCGCTACTCTCCTCCAGGACGTCCTCGGCGACCTGCACGACGGCGTCGTGACCGAGGAGTGGCTACGAGAAACGGCGCTCGTGGCCGCCACCTCGGCCGACCGTACCGCTCTCGTAGCCATGGGCCTGGCGGCCGGCCAGCTCATCGCCATAGAGCAGCAAACCCAACGGACGTCACGCGCCAAGTGGCCGGCGATATGGCACCGGTTGGACCGCAAAAGCCTGCGCAGCTGGGCCAGCGACAATCAATAACCACTACCAAGCGACCGGTCGGGAGGCGTGAGGCCCCGGACGTGAGCCGCCACCCTCGGGGGGGCGAACTACAGAAGTTGGCGAAACTGGCCGCCCACAAAAGAGTGGTCAATCGTGTGTTCCAATATCGCGTTCGGGCTGGTCAGGTTTGTACCGCCCGACCCGGCGGCCGCTCTTTCGTGAACCCCGCGGTTTGGCCAACCTCGGTATGTTTGGGTACCGGTCGCAAACAGCAGCCCGGCCGTGTGCGCAAGGGCGGCGGTCCCTCGTCCCCGGGGCAGGAAGGTGGTGCACAGCCATGCAGAGGCAGTGCGGCGGGGTCGCCGGCGCCAGAGCCGCCGGCGGGCGGCGGCGCAGGTCCGGCGGCGGCCTGGCCGTAGTCGTCGTGGCCTTCGGGCTGGGCGCCGTGGCGGGGCCCCAGCTGGACGGGCGGTTAGGCCCGGCCGTCGCTGCCGCGCAGGCCAACTCCTGGTCGGTGGGGACCAGCCCCAGCCCCTCCGGTCTGACAGCGAATGAGCTCAACGCGGTGTCGTGCCCCGCCACCGGGGACTGCGTAGCTGTCGGCTACAGCTCGACCCCGCTCGGGACCTCGCCCCTGATCGAGGCTCTCGGCACCGGAGGATGGGCGCTGGCGACTGCGCCGCAGCTACCCGGGCCCTACATCGGCGTGCTCGAAGCGGTTTCCTGTACGACGGCTTCGTCTTGCGTGGCTGTCGGCTACTCCCAGCAGAAGGGAGGAGCCGAACAGGCTCTCATCGAAACTCTGGCCGATGGGACCTGGTCGGTTACGGCCAGCCCTAACGCGGGAGCGGGCAACAGTCAGCTCACGAGCATCTCGTGCCCGGCGGCGAGCGCGTGTGTGGCCGCCGGCTATTACGAAAGCGCAGGCACGAGCCGCGCGCTGGCAGAGGAGTTGTCCGGAGGCTCGTGGGTGTTGACGACCGTCCCCGACGCCGGCTCCTCCGCCAACGTCCTGAACGGGGTGTCGTGCACCTCGGCCGGTTCCTGCGTCGCGGTGGGCTACTACGAAAGTGCCGGCGTCCAGCGGGCGCTGGTCGAGACGCTCTCGGCCAACGACTGGGCCGTCACCGCCAGCCCGGACCAGGGGACCGGTCTCAACGAGCTCAACGCGGTGTCGTGCCCGTCCTCCGGCTCGTGCATGAGCGTTGGCACTTACCGCACCTCAGCCGGCGTCAACCAGGACCTCATCGAGACCCTGGCCAACGGTACCTGGAGCGTCAGGCACCCGAGCCCGGACGTCAATGGCCGGAACAACGAACTGGCCGGGGTTTCGTGCAGTTCCACCACCTCGTGCATGGCCGTCGGCCACTACAACGACAACGGTGTGGCCCAGTCGTTGACGATCGTCTTGGACCACGGATCGTGGGATGTGACCGCGAGCCCTGACAACGGGACGAGCACCAACCAGCTCGCCGGGGTGTCGTGTGCCCACGCGGCGACCACAGGCCAGTGCGAGGCGGTCGGCTATTTCAACCAGGTCATAAGCGGTTACGCCGATGTGGCGCCTCAAGCGCTGGCTGAAGCCTGGTCCGGCACCGCCTGGTCGATGGTGGCGGCCGCAGACGCGCTGGCCCCGGACGTAGCCGTTAACGACGTCGCCTGCCCTTCGAGCACCTCTTGCACGGCGGTGGGCAGCTACGAGAGCGAGTCGGGTACTCGGCAGGTGTTCATCGAAGGCCTGGCCAACGGGACGTGGACGACGGTCCCCGGTCCTGCGCCCAGCGCCACCACCAACGACCTCGACGCCGTCTCGTGCTCGTCGGCCACCTCTTGCGTCGCCGTCGGGTATTACGCCACGACGAAGACCGACCAGGCCCTGGTCGAGAAGTTCTCGGACGACGCCTGGTCGGTGTCGCCCACCCCTGACGAGGGCACCAGCTACAACCAGCTGAACGGGGTCTCTTGCCTGTCTGCCGCCAGTTGTGTGGCGGTTGGGTTTTACACCGCGGGTAGTACAGAACGGGTGCTCATCGAGACGCTGGCCAACGGCTCTTGGACGTTGACCCCCAGCCCCGCGTTGACGGCCAAGTCGAGCTACCTGGAAAGTGTCTCGTGCGTGTCGCCGAGTTCGTGCGTGGCAGTGGGCTACGACTACAACGGGGTAGGCCGGCGTACGTTGGTCGAAGCGATGACCGACGGCGTGTGGTCGGTGGCCACCAGCGCCAACGTCGGTACCGGGGACAACCTTCTCGATTCGGTCTCCTGCTCGTCGTCGGTCTCCTGTACTGCGGTCGGCTACTACGCGGCGGGCAAATCGCACGAGAGCCTGGTCGAAACCCTGGGTGCTAATGGCTGGGCTGTGACCACCGTCCCGCAACCAAGCGCCGCCGGGGACTACCCGAGCAGTGTTTCGTGCACGCCGTCCGGGTCGTGCGCATTGGTGGGCAACTACGTGAGCGGGCCCGGAGGGACGGTCGGCCAGACCCTGGTCGAAACGCTCGGCATCGGCGCGTGGACCGTGGTGGCCAGCCCCAGCCCGGATGCAGGAGGGGACTACCTTGACGCAGTCTCATGTGTAAGCCGTGCCAGTTGCGTAGCTGTCGGCCACTTCAACGCCGGCGCCGCCCAGGGCTCGCTCGTCGAGTCGGGCCCGTCGCCCGTCGGCCTGGCCGAGACCATGACGACGCTCAAGTCGTCTCCCAACCCTTCGAGGGTCGGCCAGTTGACCACGTACACCGCCACCGTCACGCCGCCGCCGTCGGGGGGGACAGTCACGTTCGCGGACGACGGGGCGGTGCTGACCGGTTGCCGCGCCGTGGTGGTCGGGGCCGGTGGAAAAGCGAAATGTTCGGCTACTTACAGCCTGGCGGGTGAGAACCTCGTGCAGGCGGCCTACTCCGGCCACCCCGGGTTTAGCCCATCGACGTCGGTGCTGTTCAGCCAACTGGTGACCAAGCCGGCCCCGATCGCCCAGGGCTACTGGCTGGCGACGAAGACCGGTGACGTGTTCGCGGCGGGGGCGGCCAGGTCACTCGGCGGGATCTCGACCACGGTCGCCAACCCCGTTGTCGCCATCAGTTCCGCTCCGGGAGGGCGGGGCTATTGGGTCGTGACCGCCAACGGGACGGTGGCCGCTATGGGCAGTGCCACCTATTACGGTGACCTGCCTAAGGACAAAGTGAAGGCCTCTGACATTGTGGCTATGGCCCCGACGGCAAATGGCCGTGGCTATTGGCTGGTCGGGCGGGACGGAGGGCTTTTCGCTTTCGGGGACGCCGCTTTTCACGGCTCGGTGCCCGAGGCCGACAAACAGGTCTCAGACATCGTGGGGATGGTGGCATCGCCGGGAGGAAGAGGCTACCTGTTGGTGGGTGCCGACGGCGGGGTCTTCGCCTTCGGGGACAGCCATTTCTACGGCTCTCTGCCTGCGGCGCACGTCAAGGCGCACGACGTGAGGGCCATCCTGCCGTCGGCGCGGGGCACCGGCTACGTCCTAGTCGGAGCCGACGGCGGCGCCTTCCTCTTTGGCAGCGGTGTGAGCTTCCACGGATCCTTGCCAGGCGAGCGCTCGCATGTAAGCGACATCGTGGGCATCGCCCTTACTCCCGACGACGGCGGGTATTTTATGGCCGGGGCGAACGGCTCTGTCTACGGGTTCGGGGACGCCAAGGTGCAGCCGGCGCCCGCCGGGCTGGCCGCCCACCTCCCCGTAGTGGGCATCGCCGGGATCGCCTGAGCGACGGCGGGTGACCCGTCGGCGTCGTTGGCCACAGATGGCGCCGCTTCTGGGCCGGGAAAGTGTGGTTAGAGTTACCTTTTCAGGCCCAGGACGCCGAGGTTCGGCTCATCCCGGGTAGCGATAACAAGCTAGGTGGCGCCCGCCGGCTCGGGCACCTGGCGGCGCCGGGCACTCCTGGTCGCCGAGCAGACCGCGGCGATGGCCATCACGACCATCGACGCATAAAAAGCGGAGTGTAGCCCGGACGTAAAAGCCACCGCCAGCGAACCGTGCAGCTTTGCCGTCCCTACGAATATTGCGAAGGCGAGGTCGCGCGATATCGACCGGGAGGCGACGAGGATCGCCATCGAAAAGGAAAAAACCATGCCGATATTGGCGAACGTCCGCAACATGCCCGAAGCCACGCCGAAAACCTGTGGTTTGACGGCCACCATAAGGGCAGCGGAGTTGGCGGGAAAGAAGGCGCTCGCCCCGATGCCGTTCAGCACACTGGCCAGCACCACCACCCAGAGCCCAGTCGAAGGAGACAGCCGGGAGTAGACGAAGAGGGCCACCACCTGGATTGCGAGCCCCACAGTGGCGGGCAGCACCGGCCCGTAACGGTCGGCCAGCCGGCCGGCGGTTGGGCCTATGGCGCTCCCGACGACGTAACCCGGCACGAGCAACAAGGAGGCGTCGATCGGCGATAGCCCGCGAGTGCCTTGAAGGTACATGATCACGAAGAAAAGGACGGCGAAGTTGGCGAGGCCCTGGAACAGGGCCGCCAGCAAAGTCGGGGTGACCGTGGGGATCTGCAGGAGCGAGAGATCCAGCATCGGCTCGTCCTTGCGGTGCTCCACGAGCACGAAGGCGGCGATCATGAGCAGCCCCCCGACCAGGAAGCCTGTGGTCGTGGCGTCGAACGACGATGTGGCCAGCCTGGTCATAGCCCACAGGATGCCGAACAACCCGAGGCCCAGTGTGGTCATCCCGGCAAAGTCGAGCTTGTGCTTGACCCGCCGGCCCGTGTCCTTCAGGACACTGACCGCCAGGCACACCCCGAAAATACCGATGGGCACGTTTATCCAGAAGATCCAGCGCCAGGAGATGTAGGTCACAATGGCGCCGCCAAGCACGATGCCCAGGACGGCGCCCATGCTCCAGCCCACGGCGTTGTAGCCGTACGCCTGGCCGCGCCGCTCGGGCGGGAAGATGTCCGCAATTATGGCGCCACTATTGGCCGTCATGAGTGCCCCGCCGACGCCCTGGAGCACCCGGAAAGCGACGATCGATGTCTGGTCCCAGGCCAACGCGCACAGAGCAGAGCCGGCGATGAAGACGATAAAACCGGCTTCGTACATGCGCACCCGCCCGAACATGTCGCCGAGCCGGCCGACTTGAGTGGCCAGCAAGGTGATGACGAGCAAGTACCCGATCACGACCCAGATCACCGAGTTCAGGGCGACGTGCAGACCGCGCTCGATCTCGGGAAGGGCAAGCACGACGATCGTGGTGTCGACGGCCGTGATGAGCACGCCGATCATGACGACAGCCAAGCCGAACCCGGGGTGCGTGGTGGTCAGCTCACGTTTGTCGTTGTGGCGCGCCATGCCCGAGGCTGAGGCGGGACCGGACGTCACCCGGCCAGTAAAGCACGTAAGCCGCGACCGGCCAAACCATAAAGCGCACGAACGCGAAGGCGGCGGCCCACCTTCACGTGGTCCCGAAACCTCTGTAGTTTGGCGGTTGTGAGTTGGTTTTCGCGTCTCGGCCAACCGCGGGTGAGGCTGCATGGCCCTCCGCCATCAGGGAACGGCGCCTCGTCTTTTCACCTCTGGTGGATCCTGGCGGCGGCCGGGCCGTTCAGCGAAGTGAGCGCGGTGTTCGAGGTGGCCCGCCCCCCGGTAGTGGCACGGCTTTACTTCTGGGCGCTGCAGGTTTCATTCGTCGAGGCGGGCCGGGAGCTCGGCGCCGGGCACACGGGTCTGCAGTGGCACCCTAGTGCTCCTGCCGGGGCCGTCAACTGGGGCGGCTACTATTCCGGCGGGGCGCCGCCGGGGAGCGACGGCACGCTGCCGGGCTCCGTGTCGGCCCTCCCCCCGGTCGACGGCAACCCCCACACTCGGCACTTTGCCTGGTCCCCGGGCCGGAAGTACCGGTTCCGGGTGTGGTCGCCGACGGCCGGCGCCTGGCGTTCGGAGGTGACCGATGTCGACCGGGCCGAGACGACTATCATCCGCGACCTGCTCGTCGGGGCCCACGGCCTGGCCAGCCCCCTCGTGTGGTCCGAAGTCTTTGCCGCTTGCGACGACCCCCGGACGGAAGTGCGCTGGTCGCAGCTCGAGGCCACCGATCCGACCGGCCAAGTGCACACGGCCAGGTCCGTCCGCCTGACCTACCAGTCTTTCGCCGACGGAGGCTGCAGCAACACCGAGACTTACGCCGATGGCGAGGCTCTGGTCCAGGTCACCGGGCTCCCGGCGGCCCGACCGGCGGCGCCCGACGTGTTGTCGCTCGGCCCTACCGGGGGGCAGCCGAGCGTCTAGCCTCTGGCCGGCACGTTGCTGTCGGCCGGGCTCGCCGCAGCTCTAGGCCGTCGAGCGGCGTACAGCGCCTGGATCTCGGCCACGCTGCGCCGCAGGTCGCGGCCGCAGACCCACGACTCGCCCGCCCGCTCCATCTGGCGCAGCCAATCGGGGTCGGTGCTCAACCGGCGGATCTGCTCGACCAGCTCAGGGACGTCGCGCGCCTGGACGGCCAAGTCCCTGCGCACCATCTCGGCCGTACAGGCAGTGCCGTGACCGGCCAGGGGCGCGAAGGCCACGACCGGCCTCGGGGTCCTGAGTGCCTCGAGCACAGTGACCCCGGCACCATTTGTGACCACGACGTTCGCCGCGGCCATCAGTTCAGCCATCGTGGACACATAACCATAAACGGTCAGGCGCCCTCTGTGGCTGGCGGCCAGGGTGCGCAAGTCCGCCTCCAGGTTGGCGTTTTTGCCGCATACCGCTACGACGTGCACTGGCGGCTCGAGCTTCACCAACGCCTCGGCCCCCGGCGCGATGTCCCCCAGGCCCCAGGCGCCTCCAGTAAGTAGCACGATGAAGTCGTCGGCGGGGATGCCGAGCCGCTCGCGAGCCTGGGCGCGGCTGTAGTCCCCGAACCCACGGCGCACGGGGGGGGCTCCGACCCGCATCGTCTTTTCGAACCCCGGCATACGGGCATGCTCGCCGGCGCTGTCGTACATAACGAAATGCAGGTCCACGCCGGGGTAAGCCCAGAGGGGATGGACGTGAAAGGCGGGCACGTAGGTGACCATGACCGTCGAGGAACCCTTGTGGTCCCGCAGCCATTGGAGGGCAGCAGAACCAAAAGGGTACGTGGATATAACGAGATCGGGGTTCCGGCCGTCCAGCACCTTGGCCAACCTGCGGCCGAAGAAGGCGCCCACCGTCGTTTTTGTGAACCCGGCGAACCGGTCAGAACGAGAGAGCCGGTCGTAGAACATTTCGTAGCTCCACGGCAGTACCGACAGCTGGAACCCGTACGCCCAGCGGGCCGCCTTGGCGAAGCGCACCCCTCGCAGCTCCATGGTGTCCAGCCTTTCGACCGAACAGCCAGGCCAGCACTCCTCGATGGCCTCGGTTAGTGCTGCCGCCGCCGCGTTGTGGCCCTCTCCCATCTCGGCTGAGATGATGACAACGCTGCCGGGTAAGTTATCGTCTAGTCGCGTCATCCACGCCCTCACATGCCACTTTTGGCCACCCCTGTCCGTAGTCCCGCCCAAACCCCGGCTCCGGGCGCTGGCGGGCGAACGGCTCGCGCCTGTCCGCCTTCGTCAAAAGCTAGAACCCTGCTTTACGCCCGCCCTCTCCTTAGCCACAAAGGGAGCGATTGCTGTCTCTCGTCGCCGCTGGGGGCCCGAACCTTTATAAGCCATGTTGGTCATCGGTAGCCTACTCGCCCTGCTGTCCGGCGTGTTCAATGCTGCCGCAGCTGCGCTCGAGAAGCGCGAGGGGATGCGCACAGGCTTAGGCCGGACGGGGTTCGGGTTGCTGGCCGCTTTGGCCCGGCGCCCCGCCTGGTTGCTGGCCATGGCCCTGAGCGCCCTGGCCTGGGTAGGCGAAGCAGCTTCGTTGGCCTTGGCGCCTGTCCCGGTCACCGCCACACTTCGCAACGCTGGGCGCGGCTTGCTCGTAGTAGGAGGAGCTCGCTGGCTCAAGGAACGCTTCACGGTCCCCGAACTCGTGGGCGTCATACTGGCCAGTGCCGGCGGTGTGATCACGGCCATAAGCGTGGTGAACAGCGAGGTCCCCCGCCGGCTGCTTTCGAACCGTACTCAGCTTGTAGTGGGGGCAAGCTGCATGCTGGCGGCCTTCCTGGTGGCGGCATTGTCGAGGTGGTTGGCGGGCGAGGGGCGGCGGCGTCAAGCTAAGGGTGCCGCCGTGAGCCCCGGCCGAGGGAAGGTCGCCGGGCTGGTAATGGGAGCCGCGGTCGGCGTCCTCTACGCCGGTACGGGGATCTTCACCAAGGAAGTCGGCGACCGGTTCGCCGTGTACGGGCTCGGAGGGTTGAAGGCCGTGTTGCTGAGCACCGGCACGTGGATGATGGTCGTCATGGCCGTGTGGGCTCAGAGCCTCATACAGCAGGCTTTCCGCCACGCCAATGCGGCCAGCGTCTCGGCTGTGAACGCTTGCTTGGCCTCGCTCGGGCTCATCGGGGCCGGCTTCGCCCTTTATGGCGAGGCTCTCCCGCAGGGCCCCGACGCCGTATTGCTGGTCCTTGGCATTTGTATTTCGCTCGGAGGCGCCGCCCTGCTGATCGCTTCCCGTCCCGCGGACGAGGTGGGCCACGTCCCTCACGTCGAGGACGGGGCGCTACAGCCGGGCACGGGCGGTTAGCTCACGCTCCCGGCCCGCTCCCGCGGACATCGGCCTGGCGGGCCGGCAAGCGCACAATACCCATGTGGAAGGCCCGCCCGTCCGCCGCCTCTGCCCTTATCCCGTCGGAGATCGGGCCGTCCCGGAAGATCACCTCGTCCGCCAACGTCTCGCCCGCGACCATGTCGCGGTGTTCCTCCACCGCCTCTTTGAGGCCGTTGTTGTGAGCAAAATAGAGCGACAGCCGGATGTGGTCGGACACGTCGAGCCCCAGTGCCTTGCGGTGTTCCTGGACCTGGCGGACGACGTCTCGCGCGATCCCCTCCCGCTCCAGGGCAGGGGTTACGTCGAGGGACAGGCTTACAACGAGCTGTACGTCCGGGAGCACTCTGGCCGCGTCGGTGTCCTTGGGGACGAGGGAGAGGAAATATTCGTCGTCGCCCAGAACATGACCGGCTACTTCCACGGCCCCCCCGGCGGTACGGTCCCACTCCCCCCGGCGGACCGCCGCGATCACATGCTGCGTGGCCGGCCCCAGCCGGGGCCCCAGCACCGCCGGGGCAACTTGCAGCACGAGGTCGGCCACGTCGCCGACGTCGTCGGACAGCCGGACCTGCTTGACGTTGAGTTCGTCTGCGATCAGTTCCTGGTAGGGCGCCAGTCTCAACGCCCCGCCGCCGGCCACCAGCACCCAGCTCAGCGGGAGGCGAGCGCGAAGGTCGGCCGCCTTTCTCACCGAGTGCCCGGCCGAGCACACACCCCGCACCGTGTCCATATCCGCCACCAGTTCGTCGTCCTCGGGCAACGCCGATGGGCCCGGCCAATCGGCCAGATGGACGCTGCGTTCGCCCGTCAACCCCTTGAACACGGTCTCGGTCACCATGGGCAGGAGCGGCGCCGCCACCAGGCAGAGCGTGCGCAGCACGGTATAAAGCGTGTCGTAGGCGGCAGATTTGCTTTGGTCGGATGACTTGCTGACGCCCACCCGGCTCCAGAACCGGTCCCGGCTGCGCCGGATGTACCAGTTGTTGAGGGCGTCCAGGAAAGCCGTGATGGCAACGCAGGCACCGTACAAGTCGTACGCGTCCATGGCCCGAGTGACTTCTTCCACCAGCACGCGCACTTTGGCCAGGATGTACCGGTCGAGCACTTCATTCGCATCAGTTCGCCACTTCGCCTGATAGCCATCGACGTTGGCGTACATGGCGAAGAACTTCCAGGCGTTCCAAAGCGGGTTGAGCACGGCCCGCACGGCCTCGGCCGGGCCCCTGCGCTCGACAACGAGGTCGCCCCCTCGCATGACTGGCGACGAGAGCAAGAACCAGCGCATCGCATCCGCGCCGTAAACGTTGAACATTTCGTCGGGGTCAGGGTAATTGCGCAGCCGCTTGGAGAGTTTTTGCTTGTCGTCGCCGAGCACGACCCCGTGAGCCATACAGGTCTTGAAGGGGGGCCGTCCGAACAGCGCGCTGGCCAGGACATGGAGCGTATAGAACCAGCCCCTGGTCTGGCCCACGTACTCAACTATGAAATCGGCCGGGAAATGGTCCTCGAACCAGGCGGCGTTCTCGAACGGGTAGTGCACCTGTGCGAACGGCATCGAGCCCGACTCGAACCAGCAGTCGAGGACATCTTCGACCCGGCGCATCGTGGACTGGCCCGTCGGGTCGTCGGGGTTGGCCCGGACGAGCTCGTCAATGGCGGGCCGGTGGAGGTCCGCCGGCCGTACGCCAAAGTCAGCCTCCAGTTCGTCCAGGCTGCCGTACACGTCGACGCGTGGGTACCTCGGGTCGTCGCTTTTCCAGACCGGGACGGGAGCGCCCCAGAACCGGTTACGGGAGATGGACCAGTCACGCGCCCCTTCTAGCCATTTGCCGAAGGCGCCGTCGCGCACGTGCGCCGGGACCCAATTTATTTGCTGGTTCAGTTCCAGCATCGTTTCTTTGAACGCCGTTACTTTTACGAACCAGGAACTGACGGCCCGGTATATGAGCGGTGTGTCACTGCGCCAGCAGTGCGGGTAGGAGTGCTCGTACGTCTCCTGGTGGACCAGCGCACCCTTCTGCCTGAGGTCGACGATGATCGGGCGGTTGGCCTCGAAGACCTGAAGCCCTTGGTACGGCGGGACTTCGGGGGTGAAGCGGCCCCTCGAGTCGACCGGCGTGATGACGTCGATCCCGGCTTCCTCGCACGCCCTTTGGTCGTCCTCGCCGAAGCCCGGAGCCAAGTGGACGACCCCGGTGCCCTCTTCGGTGGAGACGAAGTCAGTACCGAGCACCTGGAACGCGTGTGGCTGGCTGGCGAAGAAATCGAACAACGGCCTGTACGTCAAGCCGGCCAGTTGGCTCCCCTCCACCGTGCCTACCAATTCCGCGCCCGGGAGGCCGGCGTCCAAGGTTGTTCGCAACGCTTCCAGCCGGGTTTCCGCCACCAGGTAGCGCGCCCCAGCGGACTGGAGCACGGCGTAGCGGATGCCAGGCCCGACCGCCAGGGCCAAGTTCGAAGGAAGCGTCCAGGGGGTAGTGGTCCACACCAGGGCGCGAACCGGCAAACCGGCGCCCCAAAGTTGGCCGGCCGGGTGACTGTCATCCGGACGGGTCAGCTCGAAGGCCACCGTAACGGCCGGGTCCTGACGAGAGCGGTAGGAATTGTCCTGGCGGATCTCGAAGTTGGACAGCGGGGTCTCGCACTCCCAGCAATACGGCAGCACGCGGTAGCCCTCATAGAGCAGGCCCTTTTTGTAAAGTTGCCCGAACGCCCACATCACGCTCTCCATATAGGAGAGGTCCATCGTCTTATAGTCGTTGGAGAAATCGACCCACCTGGCCTGGCGGGTCACGTAACGTTCCCATTCGTTCGTATAACGCAACACCGACGCCTGGCAGTAATCGTTGAACCGGGCGACGCCGTAGCCTTCGATGTCGGCGCGCGTCGGCAACTCGAGTTCTTTCACCGCTTCCATCTCCGCCGGCAGCCCGTGGCAGTCCCAGCCGAAGCGCCTTTCCACCCGCCAACCCCGCATGGTTTTGTAGCGAGGGACGGCATCTTTGACGTACCCGGTCAGAAGGTGACCGTAATGAGGTAAGCCGTTGGCGAACGGCGGGCCATCGTAAAATACGTATTCCGGTGCCCCACTGCGGGCTTTAACGGAGGCTTCGAAGGTGCCGTCGTCTGCCCAGTAGGCAAGGACGTGGCGCTCTATTTCGGAGAAGTTGGGTTTGTCCGGGACGCGGGGGTAGGGCTGCCCGCTATCCGCACCAAAGCTGGTTACCACCTCACCATGCTACGGGACAAAGCCAAAGCCCGCTCCGGGCAATTCCACAGCTGCCGCCGCCAATGGCTCAGTGCGGGGCCGCCCCGGGCTCAGTACTGGCGGCTATCGCTCGGGTCGTACTGGACCGCCCCGTCTTGGGCCGCCCCGTCTTGGGCCGCCTCCTCGTCCTCGTCGTCGAAGTCGTCGTCTTCGGTGGCCAGGCACCACGAAGCGTGTTCTTTGCCAGGCTCGGCACCGCACTCAGGGCATGGCTCACCCGTGGTCTCCTCGGTGCTCACAGCACGCTTCAAATCACGCGCCTCTTCGAAGCGCCGATGCCGTCCCTTTTTCACGCTAACTCCCGAACCGAGACGTGCCAGTACGAGGGGCAGCTTACCCCCAATCCCGCGCTTCAAGTTATCACCAGGCGGGCCCATGTGCCGCATCGCCGTACGATGTCGGCATGCCGCAAGAGCTCGACGTCGACGCCATGCTCAGCCGTTTCCGGGAACGGGCCCGCGCCGTACGGCAACGGGGCCTGCCTCCGCTGGAGGGCCCGGAGCGCAAGCGTTTCATGGACCAGGCCCGGACCGACTATATGGACTACGCGATGATCGGAGACGCCACAGCCAACCTCGAAGGCGGGGTCCTCACCCTGACGATCGACCTGCGCCCCGCCCCCACGCAGACGCCCGCTTCACCGCCCTCGACTTCCGAGAACCCCTGAGCTATAGCCTGTGCGCCTCGGCCGGCTATACGTTGCCTAACCCACTAACTCACGGAGCGGTGCTGACCCCTCAGGCGGTCCTCCAGCAGCAAGCGGCCGTGGCCGTCCAGGGCCAAGGACGCCTCACCGTTCGCCAGCCGTCGCAAAGGCGCTCCCACCAGGCCCGCTCGCCAACCCTCGCCCAGGCGGGCGGCCGGCTTCCCCGAGAGGAAGTCGACGACGTCCGTACGGGTGGCCAGCAGAGCGGCATCTACCTCTTCGTCCCGGCTCAGCTGGGCCACCCAGGCCGTGGCCAGAGTGACGGCGGGCCGCAGCTCTTTGCTCATCGGCTGGGTCTGGGCCAGGCGCAGGCTGCCCGGCGGCAGTGCCTTGCCCTTGGCTACGGCCGCCATGATCTCCTCTTCGGCGTTCCCCCGCAGGTGGCGGGCATCTATGCCTCTGGTCTCCCGGAGGGCGGGAACCGTGGCCGGCGGGGAATGGGCGATCGAGAGCAAGGCCAGGTCCGCCAGCACCATGCGAGGCTGGATATCGAGGGTGCGGGCCTTCTCTTCTCGCCAGGCCGCCACCTCTTGCGCGATTCCCCTCGACACACCCTGGAGGTGGCGGTTGTCCCGCAACTTCCACCAGGCCTCATGGGGGTCAACGGGGTTTTGTGGCCGGGCCAACAGGGTAGCGCACTCTTCTTCCGCCCAGCTGAGCCGCCCTCGGGCCACCAGTTGGGCCGAAATCTCATGCGCCAGGCCGAGCAGGTGGGTTACGTCAGAGGCGGCGTACGAGATCTGGGACGGCGTGAGCGGCCGGCGGCTCCAATCGGTGAGCCGGTCGCCTTTGGTGAGGCGGACCCGGAGGAACCGCTCGGTCAACGAAGTGAGCGAGGCGGACCCGTAGCCAAGGAACCCGGCCGCGATTTGGGTGTCGAAGAGATGCGAGGGCAAGACACCGCAGGCGTGCGCCAGTACCTCGAGATCCTGAGTGGCTGCGTGGGCGACCATGACCGACGGGCGCGCCAGCACCTGGCTAAGTGGCTCGGGGTCGACCGCCAGTGGGTCGACAAGGGCGACGTGTTGTTGACCCTCCGGCTTGCTCCGCCATGCCAACTGCACCAGGGCCAGACGGGGCCAGTACGTCCTTTCGCGGTGGAACTCGGTGTCGAGGGCGTACTCCGGGGAACCCTCGAGGCGGTCGATGAGCGACGCCAGACCATCCTTGGTGGTGACGATCTCCGGAGGGCCCACGAGCGCTCTTGCGCCAAGGCTCGGCCCGCCAGGCCCGGTACCGTCAGGAACGGTACCGTCAGGAACGGGCCCGCCAGAACTCGGCCCGCCAGAACTCGGCCCGCCAGGCCCCGTACCGTCAGAAACCAGCCCGCCGGTGTTGGTCCCGCCGGCGCCCTCGCTCGTGCTCACCCGTTCGCCAAGGGCCGCCACCTATCGTCTCTCGGGCTCGGACCACGCCCGGAGTTGAGCAAGGCTGCGAGCCAGCATGCGTGACACCTGCATCTGTGTAGCCCCGATAAGGGTGCCGATCTGGGTCTGGGACCAGCCCGCCACGAAGCGCAGGTTGATCATCAGGCGCTCCCGTTCCGAAAGGCGGGCCAAGAGCGGGTTCAACAGCAACCGCCCCTCTACCTCAGCCAGGCCTGGGTCCTTCATCCCGAGCTTGCCCGTGACGTACAGGTCGTCGGTGGCGGCGCTGCCGGTGTCGAGCGGCGCGCTGGTACGCAGGCCCCCTGCGTCGAGTGCTTCTACCACGTCCTCCAGGGAGGCATCGATGTGCGCGGCCACCTCGGCTATCGTCGGCGACCGCCCGTAGAACTGCGTGAGCTCGTCGATCGCCTGCTGGGTACTTATGTACATGTCGTGGACCCGCCTCGGCGGCCGCACCCACCAGCCACGGTCGCGAAGGTGACGTTTCAGCTCACCGAGGATCGTGGCCGTTGCGAACGTCGTCAGTTCGGTGCCACGGGTCAGGTCGAAACGCTCGACGGCCTTCAAGAGCCCAATGAGGGCGACCTGGTTGAGGTCTTCGATATCCTCCCCGCGTTGAGCAAAGCGACTGGCCAAGGAGTACGCCAACCCCTGATAGGCGATGACGATGTCGTTCAGAGCGTCGGCATCCCGGGATTCCCGATAGACGACCAGCGCCTGCCGGACCTGCTCGCGCCGGTCCGTGGCCTCGTCGCACCCGGTTGTTGCTGGTGCGGGTGTCGCCACAACCTGAGCTTAGCGGCAACCTGAAGCGAGAAGACCGACAACCGCCGGCGTACCGGCTCCCCCCGGACCGGCGCCCCCGCCGCAAAAGTGGCCCCTACCTGCCTTTTGGGACGCAGTCAGAAAGCTGATCCGTTCGATCGGTTTTTCTCGGAAGCCCTGGCCAACGCCGTTCCGGGTGCCGCTAGCCGCCGTAGTTGAGGCGGGTGTCCTCCATGCGCAAGACGTCGGCTTCCTCGTCCGGCGCGGAACAGTCGACCACCTCGCCTACAAACAGGGTGTGGTCACCTAGGGCTAGCTCGTGGCGGACCTCGCATTCCAGCCATGCCGCCGCTTGCACCACGAGAGGTGCGCCAGTCGTACCAGACCGGACTTCGACGCCGCCCAACATCCCCGGCCCGGGGCCCTCGGCCACGGGCTTCGTGAACCCTCTGACCAGGGCACGGTCCTCCCTCTTCAGGAAACAGAGGCTGAACACCCGGCCCGCTTGAACCAGCTCATGGGTAACGGCGTCCACCCGTACCGCCACTGCCAGCAATTTGGGCTCGGTCGCCACCTGTACGGCCAGGTTGTGCGTCATCAGGTTGCGCCGTGCTCCCGCTGCGCTCCCCAGCAAGTAAATGCCGGCGGGCATCCGCCACAAGATGCGCCTCCGCAGCCGGTCGTAACTGTCGGGGTCGACGCCGGCCGGGAACGGGCCTACCAGCGGCCCGGCCACAAGGCCTCAGTCACTGTGTGCGTCACGGTGGTCAACCACAGGTGCCCACCACGAGGACGCCCGTCACAAGGGCGCCCGTCACGAATTGCCCGTCACGTGGGCGCCCGGTGCTGGTCACGGGTGCTCGGCCCTGTCCCAGTCCGGGTCGAGTTGCCTCAGGAACAGGGCGCAGCGCTCCTCCTCCTCCACTTCCCCTAACTCGCCCGCTCGCCTGCGGAGCGCATCGAGGCTGCGGAGGAACCCTCTGTTGGTTGGGTAACGCCACCGTACGTACCCCGACCCCCTCCACCCTGCCGCCCGCAGCGCGTCCAGGCCCCGGTGATAGCCGGTACGGGCAAAGGCGTAAGCCGTAACGGGATCTTCACTTTGCTCCGAAAGCGCCGCCCACGCCGCCAGGTACCGCGGCCAGCGGCCGGCTACGGAAGCCAGAGCAGCCTGGACCTCCGCCGCTGACATGGCGTCGGCCAGGGCTTGTTCGGCTTCCGGCGGAGGTTCGGGTAGCACCGTTTCCGGCGGAGCTTGGCCAAGGGGGATCTCGCTCATCTGCGAGACAGAGCGTAATCTCGTCGGCACGCAAGGATGCATATTTGACCGTGTGATAGATGGGGGAATGGCGGCTCACGTAGTCCTCGACGAGCCGGACTTCATAGCCTTCCTGGACCACCGTCCTGTCTTCGACGGGCACACCCTGGTCGTCCCCCGTGGCCACTACTCGACTCTGGCCGAAATGCCCGAGGATTTGCTCGGGCCGATGCTGGACGCCGGGCGGCGCGTGGCGGCGGCGCAGAAAGAGGCGCTGGGAGCGCAGGGGGCTTTCTTTGCCCTGAACGAGGTCGTCAGCCAGAGCGTGCCTCACGTTCACCTGCACGTCGTGCCGAGGCGGGCCGGCGACGGCCTGCGCGGGTTCCTCTGGCCCCGCCACCGCTACGAGAACGAAGAGGTAGCCGAAGGGGTGGCTGCCCTTCTGAGGGGCGCTTTGAAGCCCTGAAGCCGTTCGGGCCGACAGCTTTGTCCTGTTTGTATGCAGCTGCCGTCACAAACCGGGCACGGCACCCACGAGCCGAAAATGGACCGCCTCAAATAGGCACAGCCACATGGCCGGCGGTGGTGGCCGGCTGGCCGACCGGGGCCAGGGTGACCCGGTCGCGCCCGGCCCGTTTGGACGCGTAAAGCGCTCCATCTGCCGCCGCCATCAAGCCCTCCCCGTCAGTCTCCTCTCCCAGAGAGGTGGCGATACCGGCGCTGACGGTTACCTTCCTGGCGGTCGCCGCAGTCTCGACCGCCGCCCTGACCCGCTCTACCACTGCCAGTGCCCCCTCACTTCCGCAATTCGGCAACACGATCGCGAACTCCTCGCCGCCGTAACGCGCCACCAGGTCGACGTCGCGCACATGGCTCGCCATCGCCGCTGCCACCTGACGCAACACCTCGTCGCCGACCAGGTGCCCGAAGGTGTCGTTGATCTGCTTGAAATGATCGATATCGATGACCGCCAGCGACAGTGGCTCCTTGGTGCGGGCCGTCCTGGCCGCTTCCCGTGCCAGAGCCGAACTGAGCTCCCGGCGGTTAGCCAAGCCAGTCAGGCTGTCAGAAGCTGCCAGCCTGGCCACTTCAGCGTTGAGGTAGGCATTGTTGAGCGCCAACGCAGCATGAACCGCGAAGCGGCTCAACATGTCCAGCGACCGCCGGCTTATCCGGCGGCTAACAGGCGGCCCCGCCTCAGCCACCAGGATGCCGAGCCGTTCCCGACCGGCCCTGAGCGGTAGCACGACGACGTTGGTTGCCCCGGGCATCATCATCTCGAGGACGGCGTCATCATCGTGGGAGAGCTTGCGCACAAGGACCGGCGAGTTCTCCGCTAAAGCGCGAGCGCCTACGCCGTTCCCCAGCGCCCCCGTTCCTAACCGCCCGAGGTCGACGGGCGACACCGACTGTTCCCCGGCGCCGAACCTGGCCGCCGCCTCCCGGCCTTTCCTTTCCCACACGATCGCCACCCGCTTGAACAAAAACGGGCGTAGCACCGTCTTCAACAGGACAGCAGCTATTTCGTCTGGGCCGCAGCTGGCTTCCATCCTTTCCTCCATCTCGGAAGCCATCTGGGTGAGGGCGTCAAGCTGTGCCTTCGAGCGGCGTAGCTCACGTTCGCTCAGAGCGGAGAAGTAGGCGGTGCTCACGGCCACGGCCCACAGCAGGAGGATGCGGACCTCGATTGCCCCCGGCGAGGGGGTCACGACCTGAGGGGCACCAAGGAGCTGGCCCACAGGCCCACCGAGCTGCAGCACCGAGATCGAGATGAGCAAGACGGAGTCCCAGAGGGCCAGGCGCACCCCTGTGCGGGGGCTGGCCAGAAGGGTCACGGCTATCAGCTGGACCGCGAAAAGCAATATGAGGTCGCTCTGGGCGCCGCCCGAAGGAACGGTCAGGACGGCCAAATAAACCGAATCGATGGGCAGCAGGATCTGCTGTAGCGGCGCCTGAGATCGCTTTGGGTGCTTGACGAGGAGGTGGTCACCCACCTGTCCGATAAGGCAAAGGAGCAGGTAGGCGAGGCTGAGTGGCAGCACCTGCTTCACAGTCAGCCCCAACTGCCGAGGGGCGAAGGCGGCGGCGGCTATAACCAGGCCAACGATGCACAGGCGGACTACCTGTAAGGCGCTGAACCGTTGCTCGAGGCTGGTGTGCTCAGCGTTGGCCAGCCTCTGCTGTCCTTCCCAAATTTGTGAAACGCGCGCGCCCAGAGCGCGCCCGAGACCGGCAGGCGAAGATGCTGCCTTCTGCTGGTCACCGTTGTTCGGGGGTGCCTCAGTCGAAACCAATTGAACCGTCGT
>JASHVH010000535.1 GCA_030039575.1 Acidimicrobiales bacterium
CCGAGCTGGGCGTCGACATTGTCGGTTTGGAGGACGGCGCGCGCCAGCTTGGCCCAGGCGTAGGCGTCTTCGTTGGGTAAGCGGGAGCCACCGATCAGCCCGATCCTCCCGCTGGCCACCCCGTCGAGACGGTTGACGATCTCCGCGAAAGCTTCGGCCCAGCTGGTCACCGTCAATTGGCCAGCCATTTGGTTGTCGCCGGCCCCGCTGTCATCTGGCACGGCTGGCCCCGTCCGGCGGACCATTGGTTGGTCGAGGCGGTCTGAGCTGTTGAGGGCCTCGAAGCAGAACCGCCCTTTGTCGCAGAGCCAACTCCAGTTCACCGGGTCGCTGTCTACGCCCAGGAAGCGCACCACCTGGTCAGAGCTGGACTGGGCCACCACGCGGCACCCGACAGCACAAAAGGTGCACGTGGTCTCGACCTGCTGCAGGTCCCAGGGCCGGGCCTTGAACCGGTAAGGCTTGGCCAAGAGCGCGCCGACCGGGCAGATCTGAACGACGTTGCCGCTGAAATTGGAGCCGAAAGGTTCGCTCGGGAAAATAGCCACCTCGGTCGAGTCACTTCGCGCCGCCAGGTCGATGCCTGCATCGCCGGCCACTTCCTCCGCAAACCGCGTGCAGCGGGCGCACTGGATGCAACGTTCACGATCGAGCAGGACGAGCGGGGACAGAGGGATCGGCTTGTCCCAGTGCCGCTTTTCCTCCACAAAACGAGTCTCGCCCGGCCCGTACGCCAGAGTCTGGTCTTGCAGGGGGCATTCGCCTCCCTTGTCGCACACCGGGCAGTCGAGGGGGTGGTTCACGAGCAGGAACTCCAGGATGCCGTCCTGGGCCTTCTTCACTGCCGGGCTGTCCGTGACGACGTCCATCCCCTCCGTCACGGTAAAAAAGCAGGAGGGCTGGAGGCTGTAGCCACGGGGGCCTTTGATGTCGACCAGGCACATCCTGCAATACCCCACAGGTTTCATCCGTGGGTGGTAACAAAAACGAGGGATGTAGGTACCCACCCGTTCGGCCACGGATATGAGGAACTCGTCTTTTTTGGCCACCACCTGCCGACCGTCGAGGGTGATCGTGACGCGGTCTGGCTCTGGCGGGGGGGTGGAGGGCCCCGCCGGCGCCGCTGGCGAGGTCGACGGCGAACCCTGGTTGCTCGGCGTCGCAGGGTCAGGCATAGGCAGGGCTCGCTGGCAGCAGGTCTGGCGGGAAGGGGCAATGGCCATCGCGGACATGGTCGAGGAACTCGTCCCTGAACATCCTGATCCCCGACGCGATAGAACTCGGGATCGACGGGCCAAGAGGGCAGATCGTCGTTTGCGCCGGTGGCCACCTCACGCCGGGGGAGATGTTGTCACACACGTCCATCAGGAGGTCGAGGTCGGCTTCCCGGCCCTGGCCGTCCTCGATGCGGCGCATAATTTTTTCGAGCCAGCCGGAGCCTTCCCGGCACGGCGTGCACTGGCCGCACGACTCCCGATGGAAGAAGCGGGTTATGCGCCAACCCGCTCGCACCGGACAAGTGGTTTCGTCCATCACTGTTATCGCCCCGGAGCCGACCATGGACCCGGCCTCGCCCACTTTTTCGTTGGCCATGAAGATGTCGAGCTGTTGAGGGCCAAACCAGGGCGAGGAGGCACCGCCGGGGATAAATGCCTTCAGTTGCCGGTCGTACCTTATACCCCCACCGAGCTCAGGGTCGTAGATGAGCTCGCGGAAGGTGACCTTGGCGAACTCCACCTCGTAGTTCCCGGGCCGGCGGACGTGGCCCGAGAGGGACAACAGTTTCGTGCCGCGGGAGGCGCCGTCACCGAGAGCCTGAAACGCGTCGCTCCCGTTCCTCATTATCCAGGCCAGGTTCGAGAGGGTCTCGACATTATTGACCACCGTCGGGGCCCCATAAAGACCAATAGCGGCCGGGTAATTCGGCGGCTTGATACGCGGGAAGGCCCGTTTGCCTTCGAGGCTCTCCAGCATGCCCGTCTCGTCGCCGGCTATGTAGGCGCCGGCGCTCGGGTGGACGACCACGTCGATCGAGAAATCGGAGCCCAGGATATTGGCGCCAACGGCACCGTAACCGTAAGCCTCGTTGAGCGCGGCTTGCACCCGCTCCTGAGCCAGGGCCATCTCCCCACGCACGAAGATGAACGCCTGGGCGGCGCCGATGGCGTAGGCACAAATGAGCACCCCCTCGATCAATTGGTGGGGGTCGCCTTCCATGAGCGCATGGTCCTTGAAGGTGGCCGGCTCGCTCTCGTCGCCGTTCACGACCAGGTACAAGGGTTCCGCCTTGCGCACCATGGCCCACTTGCGGCCGGCAGGGAACCCGGCGCCACCCCGGCCCAGGATGCTGGCGGCCAGCGTCGACTGCTGGATGTCCTCCGGGGTCAGGGTAAGGGCTTTGCGGAGGCCTTCGTAACCGTTATCAGCCAGGTAGGACTTCAATGTCCAGCTCTGGTCCAGCCCAAACCGGCTCGTCAGGATTTTGGGCCCGAACTTCGAGCCCGCAGCCCCGGTAGCTGTCACTTGGCGCCGTCCCCGGAGCCGTCCCCGGCTACGGGCGTCCCTCCGCCCGGGTCGAGGGTGCTGGCCACCGCCGGCGTGGTACGCGAAGTCGCCAACTGCACCTCGCGCCCGAAGCTGTCGAGGGCGGGAGAGGGGCGGGCGGGCTGGGCCCCGCGCTTGGAGGGCGCCGGGGGCGCCGCCGGTTTGACGGTACCTGTGGTGGCCGTACCTCTGGCGGCGCCGGCGGCAGGCAGGCCCACCGACCTCATGACACGGCAGAGGGTGCCATGGTGGGGTACCTCGTCGTCAAGCCGCCCGTCCGCCAGGTCGTTGGACAGGGTGTCCCACCGCTCTGGGGCCATGTCGCCGAAGTAACGCCAGTTGACGACCAGGCAGGGCGCGTTGCCGCACAAGGCCAAGCATTCGGTGTCCTCCAGTGTGAACATCCCGTCGGCTGTCGTTCCTCCCAACGTGACCCCCAGACGTTGTTCCATATGTTCGAGAAGCTCGTACGCGCCGGCGAGCATACAGGCGATGTTGGTGCACACCGCGACGAGATAACGGCCTACCGGCTGCAAGTGGAACATCTCGTAAAAGCTCGCAGTGCCCCTTACTTCCGCCGGCGTCAAGTCGAGGAGCTCGGCCACATGCTCGATCCCGTCGGGGCTCAGATACCCATCTTGCTCCTGGAGCACGTGCAGCACCGGGATGGTGGCGGAACGTTTGTGTGGGTAGAGCGCGATCAGCTCTCGCGCTCGCACAACGTTGTCCTCGTCCAGCCGGGCCACGCTACTGATCTTTGCCGATAGGGCCGCTCCAGGACCAATTCACTTGGCCCGCTTTGGCGTCCCAGTCCCAGGCCAAAGGGCCTAGGGCCCTCGACCAGCCGGTCCTCGTACCCGAGGGCTCAGCGGTCCACGTCTCCGAGGACCGGGTCGATGCTCGAGATGATCGCGATCACGTCCGGGATGAAGCCGCCCCGCGCCATGGGCGCCACGCCCTGCAAGTTGGCGAAAGACGGTGACCGGACGTGGAGCCGGTACGGTCGCGAGGTCCCGTCCGAGACTATGTAGCAGCCCAGCTCGCCCCGCGCTGACTCGACCGGGACGTAAGCGTCAGAAGGCGCCACCCGGAAGCCTTCGGTGAAGAGCTTGAAGTGGTGGATCAACGCTTCCATCGACTCGTTGATCCGGTTGCGGGGCGGGGGCGTGAACTTCTTGTCCTGTGAACGGTAATCCCCTCCCGGCATGGCCTCAGCAGCTTGGCGCACGATCCGCACCGACTCACGGATCTCGTTGACGCGGATGGCAAAACGGTCCCAACAGTCTCCCGAGGTGCCGATTATCACATCGAACTTGACGTCGTCGTAGGCCAGATAGGGGAAGTCCCGCCGGACGTCGTAAGCGATGCCTGTCGAGCGCAGGAGCGGGCCCGTAAGGCCGAGTGCCACTGCGGTTTCGGCATCGAGCGGCCCGACCCCGTCCATCCGGGCCTGCAGCACCGGCTGTCCCGCCAGCAGGTTGTCGTACTCGTCCATGCGCTTGAGCACGACGTCGCAAATCGCCATAACGTCGTCGTGCCAGCCGTCGGGCAGGTCGGCCGCTACCCCACCCGGCCGGATGTAGTTGTGGTTCATCCGGAGGCCCGTGACTTTTTCGAAAAAGGCCAGGAGCAGTTCCCGGTCCCGCCAGCCATAAACGAGCATGTTGAGCGCGCCCAGGTCAGCACCGTTGGTGGCCAGCCATAAGAGGTGTGAAGATATGCGGTTCAGTTCGCACATCAACATCCGGATCCAGGTGGCCCGCTCAGGCACGGCGATCTCGGCCAACTTTTCCACCGATAATGAGTAAGCGGTCTCGTTGAAAAGGGGCGAAAGGTAGTCCATCCGTGTGACATTGGTGGACCCCTGGTGGTACATGAGGTC
>JASHVH010000536.1 GCA_030039575.1 Acidimicrobiales bacterium
AAAGGCGTTGTTGGAGCGGTCATGATAATACAGCCATCCTGAGGTGACACCAGTAAACTTTTCCACCGCTTCCTGAAGATCGGCCAAGCTGTCGTACCCTGTCAGCCAGTGGACCAAGCCCAATGAACCGGTGAGGGACTGGGCGAACTGGACGGTACTGCCGATCAGCGCTTCGGCCTTCTTCGCTATTTCGACCCCCGTGGCAATAGCAATCTCATGGCGCTCAGGCGCACATAGCCCGGTCAGCGTTCTGACGTAACGAGGCGCGCTGGAGGGGATGTCGCCATAAATTATCTGGAGCAATTCTTCGTCAGGTGCTCCTTCGGCGACGTTCCGGCCCTGTTCGGTGGGTTCCCGATAGCCGGGGTTGGCCCATAGTGCATCGACCGCCTCCTCCAGCGCCGACAATTTCGGCCACCACGAAGTGAACGTAACCGTTCCCGCCCTCGCCGAATACACGTTCCGCCAGCTTGTGACTTGGTTGCCGGTCAGCCGTTCGGCCGTAGCTCGCTCCGCCTCTACCCGGTCCAGCTGGGTGCCAAGGCTCGTCAAAGGGACCTCACGCATATAAAGGTAAGTCACAATGGCTCCGGCTCCGAGCTCCAGGCGGGGTAACTCATTATCCTCCTCCGGACCGGTGCAGACAAGGTCGAGCTACTGCATACGCCTTGACCCGGACAACCTCGTCATCGCCCGAAGGCCACCGCCGATGGCTACGATCGAGCCAGTGGTCAGGCTCGAACTTCAACGGGAACAGGCTCTGGGGCCCTCAGGGCCGACCTCGGGCCATCTCATAGTCGCCGACCACAGCTGTGCGAGCTCGTCGTGGGGTTGAGCCTCGAAAAGCTCCGGGCCTTGGCCGACAACGGGGAAGTCGACACGGTGGTCGTTGCCATGACGGACATGCAGGGGAGGCTCCAGGGCAAACGGTGTTCGGCTCGGTACTTCCTGGAGGAGGTCGTGACAAACTCCGTCGAGGCTTGCAATTACTTGCTGGCCGTTGACGTTGAGATGCGCCCGGTAGAGGGCTACCTTATCTCTTCTTGGGACCGCGGTTACGGGGACTTCGTTATGAAGCCCGACCCGGCGACGCTTCGATTGACGCCGTGGTGCCCGGGCACTGCGCTCGTCCTTTGCGACGTGGAATGGGAGGATGGCGTTCCTGTGGAGCCCTCTCCCCGCCAGGTGTTGAAAAGGCAGATCGCCCACCTGGCGGAGCAGGACCTGGTCGCGTACGTGGGCACTGAGCTCGAGTTCATGGTCTTCCAAAACTCTTACGAAGAGGCATGGCAGCTCGGTTACCGCCACCTCACCCCGGTCAACCAGTACAACGCCGACTACTCCATCGTCGCCACCGCCAGGACGGAACATCTTCTCCGCCGGATCCGGAACGAGATGGCCGGCGCAGGCATGTACGTCGAATCCGCCAAGGGCGAGTGCAACCTGGGCCAGCATGAGGTGGTGTTCCGGTACGCGGATGCGCTGACAACGTGCGACAATCACAGCGTCTATAAGACCGGAGCGAAGGAGATCGCCCACCAGGAAGGCATGAGCCTGACTTTTATGCCCAAGTGGGACGAGCGCGAGGGCAACTCCTGCCATATCCACCTGAGCTTGCGCTCGGGCAGTGGCGACCTTGTTTTTGCCTCCGGGGAGGGACGTACCTTCACCGCTCTGATGGAGCATTTCGTCGCCGGCGTGCTCGCTTGCGCCCGGGAGCTCACATATTTCCTGGCCCCCAACATCAACAGTTACAAGAGGTTCGTCCCGGGCAGCTTCGCCCCCACGGCACTGGCCTGGGGAAGAGATAACCGTTCCTGCGCGGTCCGGGTATTGGGGCCCGGCTCGGCGACGCGGCTCGAATGCCGCATCCCGGGCGGAGATGTGAACCCCTACCTGGCCGTCGCCGCCCTCATCGCCGCCGGCGCCCACGGGATCGAGGCCCGGCTGCCGTTGCCAGACGAGTTCCGAGGCAACGCCTATGACTCGGCGTGCCCCCGGCTGCCCACCTCGCTCAGGGAAGCCACAGGCCTGCTGCGGGACAGCAACGTGGCCCTGGAAGCGTTTGGGCGGTCAGTGGTCGACCACTACCTCAACGCGGCGCAGGTGGAACTGGACTCTTTCGACCGAGCCGTAACCGACTGGGAACGCACTCGTGGCTTCGAACGCCTCTAAGTACCCGACCCCGCCGCTAATAGGACTGTCGACGTACGTTGAAACGGCGCGATATGGGCCATGGGAAGAGAGAGTGGCCCTCCTGCCTGAGACCTACGTGAGCGCCGTCGGCCGCGCCGGCGGCTGCGCCGTTTTGCTCCCGCCGTCCTCCTTTGACCCGGTGCTCGTCCTGTCGGCTCTGCACGGGCTGGTGGTCCCTGGCGGTCCCGACGTCGACCCACGCCGTTACGGCGCTACAGCACATCACGAAACAGACCCACCCCGCGCGGAGCGCGATGCATGGGAAATCGCGCTATGCCGGCAAGCTGTTGCGATCGACTTACCGCTTTTGGCCGTGTGCCGGGGCCTCCAGGTGCTCAACGTGGCCCTCGGGGGCACGTTGCACCAGCATCTTCCCGATATCCTGGGTGACGATTCGCACCGGGCTACGCTCGGGCAAGTGAGCCTTAACCGCGTAGAGCTGAGGGCCCCTAGCGCAGTGGCGTCTATCCTGGGTGGGAAAACCGAGGGATATTGTCACCACCATCAGGCCCTCGACACCCTGGGAGCCGGAGTAGAACCGGTCGGCTTCGCCGCCGACGGCACAGTGGAGGCGGTCGAACTCGCAGGTAACACGTTCGCTATTGGCGTCCAGTGGCACCCGGAGGAAAACGCCGCTGACGACCGCCTGTTCGACGCACTGGTGCACGCGGCCGCCCGGTACAGGACCACAAAACTCGGCGGCACCCGCGAACGGCACAACCCGCCGCCCCCTCGCTGACCAACCACCGAACGCCAAGGGAGGAAGACACCATGCAGGAGGCAGTTTGCCGGCGGCTGGAGGGCAGGGTAGCAGTAGTAACAGGCGGGGCGGGGGCCATTGGCCGTGCGACGATCCGCCGTCTGGCCTCTGAAGGCGCAAAATTGGTGGTAGCGGACATCGATGTCGAGCTCGGGACGGCTATCGCTGACGAGGTGGGCGGCCTTTTCGCACGTACAGACGTTACCGACGGCAATGACATCGAGGACTTGTTCCGGACGGCTTACGACGCCTACGGCCGGGTCGACGTCGCCTTCAACAATGCAGGGATTTCTCCCCCGGAGGACGGCTCTATCCTCACCACCGGCATCGGGCCCTGGCGTCACGTCCAGGAGGTAAACCTTACTTCCGTCTACCTTTGCTGCAAAGCTGTCATACCTTATATGTTGCGGGCCGGCAAAGGCTCAGTCATTAACAACGCCTCTTTTGTAGCTGTGCTCGGCTCGGCCACGTCTCAGATCGCGTACACTGCGTCGAAGGGTGGGGTATTGGCTCTCTCGAGAGAACTCGGTGTACAGTTCGCCCGGGAAGGCGTTCGCGTTAATGCCCTGTGCCCCGGACCGGTCAACACTCCGCTGCTACAGCAACTCTTTGCCACAGATCCCGAACGGGCGGCCCGACGGACCGTGCACATCCCCATCGGGCGCTTCGCGGAGCCTGAAGAAATTGCAGCGGCGGTCGCCTTCCTCGCCAGCGATGACGCCTCGTTCATAACTGCGTCGACCTTCCTGGTCGACGGAGGGACCACGGGCGCGTACGTGACCCCCGGGTAGGCCGCGCCCCCCGCACCTGCAACCGGGTCAATACGCGTTGCCGGTGCCTCTCTCGCCCGGCGGAAGGGGGCGGGCGATCACTGCCGCGAGCAGCGCCCCGCGGCTCAGCACCGACGACAATACGACCGCCTCGTCCCGCGCGTGCGCCCCCCTACCACGAGGTCCCAGGCCGTCAACTGTCGGGAGGCCTAATGCCCCTGTCATGTTGGTGTCGCCCGCGCCGTCGGCAGGCCGGGCTGAGATCTCCTCCCCCAGTCGTTTGGCCAGGCCAATCACGTGCTTGGCCAGCCAAGCGCCCGGCCCCACCGGCCATGCCGGGTGGCGGGAAAGGACCTCGACGCAGACTTCGGCTCCCTGGCGGACCGGTTTTAGCGTGCGGAGAGCGTCGAACAGCGCCATCTCGGTACTCGGCGCCGAATACCGAAGCCCGATCTCCGCTTCCGCCCGGCCGGCAACAACGTTGGCCCTGGTACCCCCGCTCACCACGCCGACGTTGCAAGCCGCGTCGGCCACCTTGGGCAACGTCCTCCTGAGGGCCACGAGCTGGTCGACCAGTTCGTCAACCGCGGAAACACCTCTTTCAGCGTCCAGGCCGGCGTGCGCCTCCCGACCGGTGACCCCTAGCCTGACGCGGGCCACGCCGCGGCGCCCGTTCTTCAGGCTCCCATCGGGGTGAGGGGGTTCGAGCCCGATGACGGCCGCCGCGCCTTCTGCCTCCCCCATGACTGCGTAGCGACCGTCAGGGCTCGAAACTTCCTCGTCAGCCACGCATACAACCCTGAGCTCTTGAGCCGGCTGAACGCCAAGAGACCTCAGCAAAGTCAGGGCCAACTCGAGTGCGACGATGCCGCCCTTCATGTCGAACGCCCCGGGCCCGTAGGCGTGCGTCGCATCGGTCCGGAAGGGTCGCTGGGCCGCCTCACCGCGGGGCCACACCGTGTCGTAGTGCCCGATCATGAGGAGGTGCCCACGTGGCTCGGCGGGCGCACCCGAGCCCGGCCGAGCGAGGGTGGCCACCAGGTGATCACCTGTTGGCCCGTTGATAATGCGCACGGCGAGCCCGAGCGCTTCCCATCGCGCCTTCAGGTCGTCTCGGAGGCGTGCGAGCAACTCGACGTCTCTCGACGGCGACTCGAGTTCGACCAGGGACTTCAGCCGCCCGATTATTTCAGCTTCGAAGCCGCGGCTGACCTCGCCGAAGGCACGGACGTCGGCTCCCATATGAGCGGCTTCAGCCAAAGGTTTTCTCGACCGAAGCTTTGGCGAGGACAGTGACGGCTTTGAAGCAGCGAATCGCGGTCAGCATCGTGGGCAGCGTAAACGCCACGCTGCGCTCCCCCGTTTCTTCGACACACGGGATGGCGCTGCAGGCCGCTACGGGCTGGGCGGCGTCGAAAAAGACCTCGTACCGGAAAGGCCCCACTGGTTTCGGAACGACGCCAAGCTCGGCTAAGCCTCGCGCGGCCGCCTCTTCGATCATTTGGGCCGTCCGCACCGGGGGCAGGCATTTGGCCGTATAGCGGTCGACGCACTCTTTCACTGCCACACGTTGGGCATTGGCCGCCCATACGGCGGCGTCGGCGCACGTGAGGTCGTCCCCGGTAACGAGCACAACCGGGACGCCTAGCTCGGCGGCCAGCATGGCGTTCATACGGCCCTCACTCGCCGCCTCGCCATTGAGCCGCACCTCGAGCACCGTCGAAGCCAGGTAAGTATGCGCCAGCACCCCCTGGCGCCCGGCGCCTGCGTGGTAACCGACAAAGGCCGCCGCGTCGGCCTCCTCTACCCCTTGCATCATCCCGAGGCGTTTATGGGCACCCACGATGGCCTGCGCCCGGGCATCAAGATCGTCCAGGAGCAGGTTGCGCTTATCGGCATGGGCTTCGTTGACGACTATTTCGGTGGCTCCGGCACCGACAAAACCGGCGATGGCGGCATTGACGTCGCTCATCATGAAGCGGCGCGCCCGCTCCCAGCGTGGGTTGCCGGGCTCGACGTCCGCTGGGCACGTCACCCCCGTAATGCCCTCCATGTCTGCGGAGATCAAAACTCTCATTGCACTTCCTCTCGGGACCTGTTAGCTAACCGTCAGCGTGGCGTGACCGGTTAGATGCCGTTCGATCTCATCAAGGAGGACCTCGTGCCCGAGCCCCGGTGAGGAGCGCGGCACCCGGACCGTCCCGTCCTTGGCGACTATCGGCGGCGAGACCAGGTCCCGCTCGTAGTACTTGTCGGAGCCGGATACGTCGCTCGGGAAAACGAAGCCTGGCAGGCTGGCCAGTGCCACGTTGGCCGCCCGCCCCACGCCGAACTCGTGCATCCCACCGCACCATACAGGCACCCCGGCGGCGCGGCATACGTCGTGGACAGCACGAGCGGGCCCGAGCCCTCCCAGCCGGGAGACCTTGACATTAACGATGCGGCAAGCGCCAAGCGCGAGAGCGGCCCGGACCGAGGCCGCCGACGCGATGCTCTCGTCCAGGCAAAGCGGCGTAGAAAGCCGCTTCTGGACCTCGGCGTGAGCCATCAGGTCGTCGGCGGCGAATGGCTGCTCGATCATCGTAAGGCCTAGCCCGTCCAGCCGGGAAAATACCTCTCGGTGGTCATCTGGAGAAAACGCGCCGTTGCCGTCGACTTGCACCGCAATACCCGGGAACGACGCCATTACTTGCCGGCACGGCTCGACTTCCCAGCCCGGGGCAATCTTTAGCTTTATCCGCCGGTACCCTTCGTTGACGTACGCACCGACGACATCCAAGAGGGCGTCAACAGTGGGCTCAATGCCAAGGCTCACCCCGGCCTCGATCGTTTCTGCCTCTCCGCCCAACACTTCGGCCAATGACTGGCCCAGGTGCCGGCTATACAGGTCCCAACAAGCCATATCGGTGGCGGCTCGAGCAAAAGCATTACCGCTTATACGGGACAACGCTAAGGCTTCAGCGGGCGAAGACCACGTTGCCCCCAGCAGCGCCGGTACCAGGTAGCGTTCCAGCATCAGCCAGCAAGTGTCGACATTTTCACTGCAAAAATAAGGATCGCTCGGGCTGGCCGACTCCCCCCAGCCAACGAGGCCCTCACTGTCAGTCGTCTGCACCAGAATGTGCTCGATCGACCCTTTTCGGTGCGAGCTGGTCTCGAACTCGTGGATCAGTGGCATACGCACTTTGAAAAGTTCGACCCGCACGACCTGGACCTTCATGGCGGCGTCACGCTTCGCCCGCGTCGTCGGG
>JASHVH010000537.1 GCA_030039575.1 Acidimicrobiales bacterium
TAAAAGTTGGTGCTCTGAGCTCCGGGCCGTACAGTTCATACCAACCCAAGGGAGAAGGCAATGGAGTTTTCGGTCGAGTTTGAGGTCAGCCTCCGGAGAGGGCTCTTGAGATGGAGATGACCGTCATCCCGCTTCAGCCCCACCCGGACGACCCGGTCGTATTGTCGCCACCCTTCGAGTGCCCGGGACCAGTCCTCGCCGCGGGTGTTGTTCACGACGCCTGTCGGGCCCGATGAGCGCTCCTGAGGGCCAGAAGGTGGCCATAATCACGGGCGCGTCCAAAGGCATCGGCGCCGGGCTCGTCGCAGGGTTTCGTAAGTTGGGGTATGCCGTCATAGGTACCTCCCTATCGATCCCTCCGTCGGATGAGCCGGATTACGTCACCGTTCCAGGCGACATTGCCGACCCCGAGACAGCCCAGCGTGTGGTCGACCTGGCTCTCGACCGGTATGGGCGCGTCGACAGCCTGGTCAACGACGCTGGGATCTATATCGGCAAGGCGTTCACGGACTACACAGTGCATGATTTTTCCGCTATAACCGCGGTAAACCTGGCCGGTTTCTTCCACATCACCCAGCGCGCCATCCGCCAGATGGTCACCCAAGGCACGGGTCACGTCGTCAACATCAGCACCAGCCTCGTCGACCAGGCCGACAGCAGCCGTCCCGCGGCGCTGGCGGCCCTCACCAAGGGCGGCCTGGCCGCGGCGGCTCGCTCGCTTGCTATCGAGTACGCCTCACGCGGCGTACGGGTCAACGCCGTTTCCCTCGGGGTCATTAGGACCACTATGAACGACGCTGCCGCGTACGCCAGGCTGGCCAGCGTTCACCCGCTTGGACGAGTGGGCGAAATAAGCGACGTCGTGGACGGGATCCTGTACCTCGAGCGGGCCACGTTCGTCACGGGCGAGATCTTGCACATCGATGGTGGTCAGTCCGCAGGGCACTAGCGATGACCCGCACAGCGCCGTCCCGCGTGCGTCCCGATGCCAAGCTCGTCGCCCTCGACACGGCCACGGGCGCCGTTACCTATCAGCCCCAGTTGCCCACCTCCCCAAACCGACGATCGCCATCGCCGCAAACACCGTGTTCGTCCCGGCAGGCGGGGGCCCGGGGAGTGTCACTTGGCGGGAACCCGCAGCTCAGGGCGTACTCGGCGACTTGGGACTTGGAGCACCACAAGGGAGGCGCCTGAAATCACCCGGGACGGGCCACAATGGCGGTCATGCCGCCGCCCATCATCCTTACCGTCGACGACGACCCTGAAGTGTCCCGCGCTCTTGCCCGCGACCTGCGCCAGAAGTACGGGGAGGAGTACCGCATCAGACGGGCCGAGTCCGGGCCCGAGGCCCTGGAGGCGCTGAAAGAGCTGAAGGTCCGTGACGACACGGTGGCCCTGCTGCTGGCGGACCACCGTATGCCGGGGATGACCGGGGTCGAGTTCTTGGAACGGTCTCGGCCGTTTTACCCAAAAGCCCGGCGCGTCCTGCTTACGGCTTACGCCGATACCGACGCCGCCATCGCCGCCATCAACGAGGCCGATGTGCAGTACTACCTACTGAAGCCGTGGGACCCACCCGGAGAGAAGCTCTACCCGGTCCTCGACGACCTGTTGGAAGACTGGAAAATGCTGGACCGTCTCAAGTCGGAGGAACGCACCCGGGTTGTCGGCCACCGCTGGTCGGCTCCTTCCCATGAAGTGAAGGACTTCCTCACCCGTAACCAGGTGCCGTTCAAATGGCTCGAACTCGAACGAGACGGGGAGGCGGCCACCCTGTTGGCCGCGAGCGGTGGGGACGCTGACCACTTGCCCCTCGTTATCACCGACACCGGCCAAACTTTGTACGCTCCATCAACGGCCGAAGTCGCCGCCGCGTTCGGCCTTACGTCGACACCGGCCCTTCCTTTCTACGACCTCATCGTGATCGGGGGTGGGCCCGCTGGGCTGGGGGCAGCCGTGTACGGCGCTTCCGAGGGACTGCGCACAGTGCTGGTAGAGCGGGAAGCACCCGGCGGCCAAGCAGGGCAGAGTTCCCGGATCGAGAACTACCTGGGGTTCCCGAGCGGCGTCAGTGGCGGAGAGCTGGCGCGGCGGGCTTCGACCCAAGCTCGCCGGTTCGGCGCAGAAATGTTGCTCACTTCGGACGTCTCGAACCTGGAGGTGTGCGGGCCGGCCCGGGTGGTCGGTCTGGCTAATGGCAGTCAGCTGTCGGCGCACGCGGTCGTCCTCGCCACCGGTGTGGCTTACCGCCGCTTGGCCGTCCCGGGCATCGACGACTTCACGGGGAGCGGCGTCTACTACGGTGCCACCGCGACCGAGGCTCAGTCGTGCGCCGGCGACGACGTCTATATAGTCGGTGGGGCTAATTCGGCAGGCCAAGCGGCGGTTTTCTTTTCCCGCTTCGCCGGTCGAGTCACCCTCATGGTCCGGGGCCACAACCTCGAGCATTCGATGTCCCAGTACCTGATCGAACAGATCCGACGACTGCCCAATGTGGACGTGCGGACATGTAGCGAGGTCATCGGTGCCAGCGGGAGCGACCACCTGGAGCGCTTGAGGATCGCCAACCGGGAAGCCGGTACCGAGGAGGAGGTGGAAGCCTCGTGGCTGTTCGTGTTTATCGGCGCTGCTCCTTACACCGACTGGCTCGGCAAAGAGGTCCTCCGGGACGAAAATGGTTTCGTGATGACAGGACCGGACCTGTTGACAGACGGGCAACTCCCCGCCGATTGGCCGCTCGAACGCCAACCCTACTACCTCGAGACAAGCGTCCCGGGGGTCTTTGCAGCGGGCGACGTGCGGTGCCAGTCCGTGAAGCGCGTGGCCTCCGCCGTTGGGGAAGGCGCGATGGCGGTAACCCTCGTCCACCGGTACCTGGGGGGGGAGCAGCTATGAGCGGAGTCACGGCTTCAAAAACAGAGCTGAAAGGCTGTTTTCTGTTTGAGGCCCTCACTGAGGAGCAACTGGACTGGTTGGTCCAGCACGGCACGGTCGAAAGCTACGGCCCAGGTACCAATGTGTACAACCAGAACGACCCGGCTGAGTACTTCTATGTACTGCTGGAGGGCGAGATCCAGTTGGTGAAGCGGATGGACGGCGCGGACATTGTATTGACTACCGCCAACCAGGCCGGTGCGTACGCAGGCGCGACGCGGGCGTTCATCGGTTCCTCCGCCGCCCAGGCTTATAGCTCCAGCCTGAGGACAGTGACAACCACTCGGTTGTTCAAGCTGCGGGCCGATGATTTCGCCTACCTGCTGAAGACATGGTTCCCAATGGCGGTGCACTTGCTGGACGGCCTGTTCCTCGGTTTGAGCAACGCCGAGGCCCTTTCGAGCCAGCGCGACAAGTTGACGGCACTTGGTGCCCTCTCAGCGGGGCTGGCGCACGAGTTGAACAACCCCGCCGCCGCCGAGGTGCGCGCTGCGGAGGCGCTGGGGGCGCGGCTCCAGGAGGCCCGCCGGGTCATCTTCAGCGTGGCCCCCGAGCTCAGCGAAACCTCGTTCTCGGGTCTCATGCAGCTACTGGGCGAGGCGATCGAGCGGGCGCGGTCGGCTCCCGCTTTGTCGACGCTGGAGGCCGGGGACCTGGAAGACGAGCTGGGTGCACGCCTCCGGCAAGCCGGGGTCGAGAACCCGTGGGAAGTGGCGGCCACCCTGGCGTCCGCCGGGCTCGACGAGACCTGGTTGGAGAGTGTGCTCGAATGCTCCGGGGAGGCGGCGCCCCAGACGGTTCGGTGGTTGTCGCTCAGTGTCGACATAGACAGTCTCGTCACCGAGATCCGCAGCTCGGCGGGGCGCATTTCTGAGCTGGTCGGGGCGATGAAGAGCTATAGCCACCTGGACAAGGGGGTGTTCGAAGAGGTCGACGTCCATGACGGGCTGAACAGCACCCTGGTCATGTTCTCGTACAAGTTCAAGAAGGGCATCAAGCTCGTCAAAGACTACGACCGCTCCTTGCCCAAGATCTCCGCGCAAGCAGGTGAGCTCAATCAGGTATGGACCAACATAATCGCCAACGCCATCGAAGCGATGGACGGCGAAGGAACGCTAACGATAACCACGAGCCGCGACGGTGATTGCGTAGTTGTCGATATTGGGGACACCGGCCCGGGGATACCGGTGTCGATACAACGCCGGATTTTTGAACCGTTCTTCACGACTAAGGACGTCGGCCAGGGAACGGGCCTGGGCCTGGACATCAGCTACCGGATAGTGGCGCGGCACCACCACGGCGATATCCGCGTCGATTCGAGGCCGGGTGACACCCGGTTCCAGGTGCGGCTGCCCATCCGGCAACCATCTGCATAAATACCTCGACGACAACGAAGAACCCCCACCGCTGCCAGATTAGAGCTACCTGCACCTCTTCTTACGCAGGGCCCGCCAGCCTAGACGGGTGCCGGAGCAGCCTCGCCGGTCTGACCTGCGCGCCTGACAATTAGGCTGGCGGCGGCGGCGAGCAGGACGACAAAGGCTATGGCCCCGATGGCCCACGCCAGTTTGGGGCCTGGGAAGGCGGGGTTGGCGGGTTCCGGCACTGTGGTGACCTGGTGGACGCCACTCACGGCGACCACATGCCACCCAGTGCCCGACCTGTGCAACGTGAGCGTGCCCGCCAGCGCCGGCGGTGCCGGCGGGTGGGAAGGGCGGACAACGGTGAAGGGAACACTGGCCGTCCGTCCGGCTACCACGCTCTGGCCGACGACGATGCGGGTAAATGCCTCCTCTCCGGTGGTGCCAGGAGCGATCAGAACCCGAGCCAGCGGGGGCGGGCCTAGTTTGGCGGCCTCGCTGAGCGAAGCCTGACGGCCGCTCGAGGCGGTGGACCCGGCCACGTCGTACAGCCAGTCCTGGGCCGCGCCCGAAGGCCGGTGCTGGCCGGTGCCCACGGTCAAGACGATCCCGAAGGCTGCCCCTAACAGCAGCACGACGGCGCTCAGCCCGATGGCGAAGGACCGCCGCAGCCTGGCGTACTGTGCTGCCGCAACGTTGGCCGGCACCCGGGCCCCAGGCAGTTCGGCACTTGGAGCGGCCGCGACCTCGAGCTCCACCCCTCGGGTTTCGGGCATGTAGCGCCATATGAGGAAAGCCGCTGGCAGAGCTACGAGCATGAGCAGGCTGAGGGTGTTGCCGATGTTGCCGACGGCGCCGTGGTACGGGTCTCCCAGGACCCCGACCATGGCCGGGCCGAGGGCGGAGCCCACCACCGCGAACCAGTTGCGCACCCAGGAAGACGCTTCGGCCCGGATGCGCGTCGGGAACAATTCGGTGGCATAGGCCGACAGCACCGGGCCGACACCGAGCCCAAAGAAAACGGCCACGGCGAGCAGCAGCGGGCTGGCCAGGCCGCGACCGCTCTGGAACAAGGCGATCCCGGAGGCAACGGTGCACACGATGTAAATGACCCCGGTGGGGCGCCGCCCGATCCTGTCCATCAAACGCCCGCAGCTGTAGTAACCGAACAGCCCGGCACCGTAAGCAAAAATCACATAGGTAGCAACATCTCCGGTGCTCAGGCCCCGTTGACGTTCGGCGTAGTACGCCCACCAGGCCACTGCTGCCGAAGTTGGCAGCGTCTGCAGGAGGGATACCAGCCCGACGAGAACCAGCCGTCCACGATATTGGGGGAGCCAGGGCTCGAGCAGAGGCACTCTGGGGGCGCTTATCCCCTCGGCCCGCCGGCGCTGCTCGTCTAAGAACCGGGGCGTCTCGGGCAGCCGCCATCGGCCGATGGCCACTACCACCAATGGAAGGAGCCCGACGAGGTAGAACAGTCGCCAGCCAAGGGCAGTGTCCTGGAGGCCTGCGTCCAGCAGGATGGCGACAACAACCGCGCCCAGCGGGCCGAACGTGAGCAGCACGCCGAGGGCACGTCCCCGGCGCTCCTTGGGGAAGACCTCCACCAACATCGTGACCGCAATGCCGAACTCCGCCCCGATGAAGACTTGCGCCCCGAACTGCAAAATGGCGAAGGACGACAGGTCCCATGCTGCGGCCGTGGCGGCCGTGAAAGCGGTGTAACCCAGGATCGTCACCAACAACAGAGGCCTGCGACCGACCCGGTCGGCCTGGCGGATGACGAAAAACGCTACGAACTGGCCTAGCGCAATCGGGATGTGGGCGACCCCAAGAGCGGTGACACTGGCGTGGAAGCTGTCCTGGATTTGAGGCAGCAACAGAGAAACGACCTGGGCGTCGTAGCCGTCGAAAAAGGCAGCCGACGCCAAGAGGGCAAGGACGAGCGCCAGGGACGGCTGTCCCACCCCCGCTCGACGCAGCCGGCGCCCGGGCACTTTAGGTGTCACTTGTGACCATCATTGCCCTTTCGGGGCCGGAGGTGGGTGCGCCTCCTATCGGCCCGGGCGTCGCCTGACCACCCTCCTTTCGTTGACCAGCTTCTTCGAAGCCGCTCGCAGTAGGATAGGTACCCG
>JASHVH010000043.1 GCA_030039575.1 Acidimicrobiales bacterium
GGCCAGCTCGGCCTTGGCCTCGTCGATGCCGGCCACATCGTCGAAGGTGACCGTGATCTTCTGCGGGTCAACTCGGCGGGCCTGGGAGCGGCCAAAGTTCCCAAGGCCGCCCACTCCCCCACCACCGGCAGTGGCCCGCCGGGCGAGTAACCAGAACAGCCCGACCAACAACAAGGTCGGGCCAAAGCCAAGCAAGAGGTCGGACAACAGCGACGAGCCCGCGCTCACCGCTTGAGCATTGACCTCGACCCCCTCCGAGCGCAGCAACCCGGTGAGCTCGGTGGTGTCCCAGAACGCCGGCACCTCGGTGGAGAAAAGTGTCGTGGGCGCAGCCGACTTGTCGTCTTGCGGGTACCGGAGCTTGACGGTGAACGTGCCCTGAATAGTGTCGCCATTCGAGGAAATCGACTTGACCTGGCCCGCCTGCACCTTGGAGAGGAAATATGGGCTGAAAGGCACCGCCACCCGGGGCTGGCCAGCCGGTTGCGACATGAGCAACGCAACCCAATTGAGGGCCAACAACACCAGGACGACGATCCAAAAGCCCCGCCAGCGGTGCGGTGGGGGCGGCTTGTCCTGCTCCGGCGTACCCCGGCCGTCGGGCGCCGGCGCCACTCGCCAACCGCGTTTGTCGCGAGGTAACGGGGCGGGAGGGACTGACTTGCTGGCGCCGTCGTCCTCACTGATTGAGGCCGAACCGTGCGCGGCCCCACTGTCGGCCGAGGCGTCAAAGAGAAGTTCAATATTCGACATATCTGGCGTCTTCGTCCGACCACTCACGAGGGCAGTTCCTCGCCCGCCTGCTCGCGGACGATGTAGTTCGCGTACCAATCGGGCCAGCCCGGGTCTGCTTCGCCAGTCCGCGCCTCGTGCCGGCCGTGGGCGGCCTCGGCGCGCCGAAGGGCGCCGGCCAGATCGCTCGTGGAGGCGAACGACGTCGCCCCCTGCTCCGTGCGACCGGGTAACCGGGCCGTGATTTCCTGGAACGTCCAACCGTTTCCGTCGGGGTCGTTGAACGAGGCGAACGAGCCGTAGGTGGCGCGGTTCGGCGCGGTCCCATCGACGCGCTCGAACACCCCTTCACCATCGCGGAAGCGGCAAACGAACGCAGTGGCACAGTGGTACACCTCGCTGACGTTGACCCCGAGACTGGCCAACTCGTCATGGGCCTCTTCGACGTCGGGGACGACCAGGACCATGCCTTGAGCGGACCCGGGCGCGCTCGAAATTAGTCCGGTGCCGAACTGGACGGAGCAGGCGGAGCCGGGTGGCGTGAACTGGACCAGGCGAAAGCCGTCGCCACTGCGGTCGGCGTCGAGCCTCCACCCGAGCCTTGCGTAAAACTCTTTGGCGCGGTCGACGTCGGAGACCGGGATGACGAGCACCTCGAGCTTGATGTCGAGCTTCCGGCCCCTCAGCGGCGCTGGGGCGCCACTGCTGCGGACCTCCGTTGTGTTGTTCATGGTGACCTCCTTCGGTTGCCCTCAGATGTAAGCATTGCGCTTGGACGGCTTCGTCGAGCCAGTAGGACTCCCTGGTGTCCCTTGGTCTTGAGCCCCTCGCCGGGCCAAAGCGCGCACTTGGGCGTCTTGGCACGAGGCAACAGTGACGTGTGAGCAAACATAGGCTCGGCCCTGAGGGAGAAACGCGCTACGAGGCGCGACCTCATTGATTGAAGCTGCGATTAAGCCGCCCACTTTCAAGGAGGCAGTAATGACCAAACGCATGGCAACGAGGTCAGGACGAGAGCCAGGCTCGACGGGCGCTCGATGAGCGACGAACCAGCCAAGGCCGAAGGTACCGAAGGTGAACTAGAAAAAATAAAGGCGTCGATCGAGAAGTACTCGACCGGCGATACCGAACCCACAGCAAAAGCCCTGGGTGACCTCACCAAGGCCGTCCGTGACCTCAGCGACCAAGTCGCCACTCATGAACGACGCCTCAAATCCATCGAAGACAGCCACCCCGAGTGGACGACACACGGCTGGATCCCCCCGGCCGGAAGTGACATCCCGCCACCGGGAAGCGAGGCCCCTCCGCCCTGAGCGGTCCCCTTGGGCGGAGGTTCCGTCCCAACCGCCTTGTGGGCCCGTCAGGTGGCGGCCGGCACGCTGATGCCCGGCCCGAGGCCGGGGCCCCAAGCAACCGAACCAAAGGGTTCTGTCAGCGCTCTTGGCCGCCAGAGAAAATCGTCAGGAAGAACAGGAAGACGTTCACTATGTCGAGGAAGATGGATGCGGCCAGAAAAGGAGCTGACCTCACGTCCGTGGAGCGGCGCACCCTCTGGAAGTCGATGACCGTGAAGCCGGCGAAGATTACCAGGCCGATCACCGAATAGATCAATGCGCCCCCGGGGACCTGCACGAAGATCAGCACGATGCCGAAAATGATCAGTGCCACCAACGCCCAGAAGCAGACCCGCGCCAAGGTCGTGAGGTCACGCCGGGTGGCATAGCCAACTGCGCCAAGACCCGCGATGAACAATGCGGTGGCCCCCCCGGCCTCCCAGAGAGCACTTGGGTCCATGCTGGCGTAATACGCCAGCGTCGGCGCCACTGCCAACCCGATCAGGAGCCCGAACACGGCGAGCAGCCCGACCGTGAGGCCGAGTGACTTGCGCACCGCAAACCGCATGCCAATGAGGCAGGCGAAGGCGGCGATAAACGCGACGATGCCGACGCCACCCGACAGGTCGCGGCCAAGCCAAGCGCCGAAGGCGAACAGGCCGGCGGTCGCTGCTACATATTCCATTGTCTGCGCGAACAGTGTGCGGTCGTCGCCAGCCGTCACCCCTGACCGCTGGTATGCGAGTGGGCTATTCATGGCATCCGTTCCTTTCACTTGTCTGAGCTGCGGAGAGGCCTGAACGACGCCCTGATCTCGCTAGCGAAGAGCTCGGGCTCTTCCCATGCCGCGAAGTGGCCACCCTTGTCAACTTCATTGAAATAGGTCACGTTAGGGTACGTCTTTTCGACCCAGCTGCGTGGGGTCCGCCAAATCTCGCCGGGGAAGGTGGTGAAGCCAACAGGGACCTTCACCTCAGGGCGAGGCTTCCCGGCTGCCTTCGCGGCGGCCTGGGTGTTCTCCCAGTACGACCGAGCCGCCGAAGCGCCGGTGCCGGTGAGCCAGTAGAGGGTTATGTTGTCGAGGATGTTGTCCCGGGTGAGATTGCCTGATGGCTGCTTGTCTAGAAAGGCGCGGGAGATCTTGTAGTAGGCGTCGGTGTCGTGGTCCAGTATCCAGGCTGCCAGGGCGACAGGTGAACCCAGCAAGGCGTAGCCAATCGTCTGAGGGCGGGTGTTCTGCTCGATGAGGTACCCATCGCCGCTCGTCTTGAACGTGTGGATGGCGTCGAGGGCGGCGCGCTCTTCTTCTGAGGGGGCCGGCGACGGGTAGCCTCCGGCCAGCCCGGCCACGAGCAAGTTCATGTGGATGCCGAGCAGCCCATCGGGTGCTTGGCGGCCCATCGCGTCGGTGACGGCGGCGCCAACGTCGCCGCCCTGGGCGACGTAGCGCGTATAGCCGAGACGGCGCATCAGCTCCGCCCAGGCCCCGGCGACGCGACCGACGTTCCAGCCGAGCTCGGTCGGTTCAGAGGAGAAACCGTAACCAGGCACAGACGGTACCACGAGATCGAACGCGTCTTCGGCCGAGCCGCCGTGCGCGGTCGGGTCGGTAAGCGGGCCGATGACGCCGAGCATCTCGATGACCGAGCCTGGCCAGCCGTGGGTGATGATCAAGGGCATGGCATTCTCGTGCCGCGACTTCACATGGATGAAGTGGACATCCTCGCCGTCGATCTCAGTCTTGAACTGCGGCAACGCGTTTAGCTTGGCTTCACAGCGGCGCCAGTCATAGTCGTTCTCCCAGTAGCGGGCGAGCTCCTGGGTCGTCGCCAATTGGACGCCCTGCGAGCGGTCGGAGACCAGCTCCCTGGAAGGCCAGCGGGTAGCCCCGATCAAGTGGCGTAACTCAGTGAGGGCCTCTTCAGGGAAGTCCACGCGGAACGGACGGATCGAACTACCGGGCTGTTGTTCGACGGCGGCCATGTCTATGCCCCTCCTCAGGACTGGGCACCCGATCGGGGTGCGTCTCCTCCCTCAGCCTCGCGCGTTGGCCGATCGGTCGCGCCAGTGGAACCCCCTGGTCCATCGGGTTGCACATGGCCGGCGCTACGGTGCGCTCAGGCCTTTGGGCCATGACGCCAGGGTTCACGCCACTTTTGCAGTACGTCGAGCGCCTGGTCGAGCCCCGTCACACAGGCACCAGCGGCGGTGGCCGGCGGCGGGGGGTCTTCGATGGCGACGAGTATGGCTCGCATGCCCAGCCTGATAGCAGGTGTGATGTCTGCGTACTCGGAGTTCCCGATCATGACGCTGCCCTCCGGACGAGAACCCGACACTACGAAGGCCAACTCGAAGATGCGCTCGTCGGGTTTGGAACAGCCGGCATCAACGCTTGTGACGCAGTCATCGATCCACGCCCCCCAGCCCAAGGCTTCGAAGTCGCGCCGGTACGTCTCTGCGTCCCGGAACGTGGTGTTGCTGAGGACGACACAACCCATCCCGAGCCGCTTAATCCCGGCCAAGAGGTCCCCGGCGTGATGGAAGGGTGAAAGGGCTCCTGCAAGCGGCACATTAAGAGCTTGTCTGACCCGACGCACCGTCACATCGTCCGAACTGAGGCCAAGGCCGGCCAGCATCTCGGCGATGACATCGTCAGGCCGGTCGGCTGGAGCCGAGAGGACGACCGTCTCGATTGTCTCAATGACCGCGGCCGCATAGGCCAGCCCTGTCCCGAGGACGGCACTCACAGACCGGGCACGCCCTTCCTCGAGGTCGGCGGTCATGGGCAAGCCGTTGGGCATCAGTGTGCCGCCAAAATCGACGAAAACGGTGTCGATGACGTGATTGCTCACGAACCGATGTTATGGCCAAGCCCCGTGGTTTTGAACCAACACGGCTGCCCGTGCCCGGCGCTGTACGCAGTTTGCGCCGAAATACCGGCAAAATTCTCACTTGCCCCCGGGCGGGGCGAAAACCTCAGCCGGGGGACGGTGAAGCCTCTCAGGTCGGCGGCCCGGCCCAGTCCGAGTGGGGGTCGGAAGCCGGGAACGACTCCACTTCCTGCTCGTCGATACGCCGCTCAATTGGGTCGTCCCCGCTGCGTTCAGGGGCTTTGTCGACCAAGTTATGTGCATCGGCCTGAACCACCGTTTATCACCTCGCACTGATATAGGTGAGAGCTTCAAGTGTGTCCCGACGTACTCGGCGGACCAAAGGCCCCCCAGTCACTACGACCCCGTCACGCCGGGCCGGGCACGGGCTGAGGGGTGGTCGTCGGGGGTGCCTCGACGGCCTGGCGGTGGGCGAAATCCCGGCTCCGGATGAGCAGCACAGAGAAGACGGCACCAACCAGCGCCAGCGCCCCCGTAACATACAAAAGGTCGTTTATGCCGCTCGCGAAGCTGGATTTGACGGCGCCTTCCAGTTGCCCGTGGAGCGCCTTGGGGACGGCGTTGAAGGCGGCACTGGTTTGGCCTTGGCGCACGGCGTTGATGATCTGTTCGGCATGGGCCTTCAGCTGCGGCACTGGCGCCAAGAGCCGGCCGAGGGCATGTCTCAGCGAAGAAGTGAAGATCGTGCCCAGCGCCGCGATGCTCACGGCAATGCCGATCTGGCGGAAAGTCGTGTTCACTCCGGAAGCCATTCCGGCCCGCTGAGGTTCGACCACGCCGATCGCCGTTGATGCCAGCGGCGGGTTCACGAAGCCGGCTCCGGCCCCCGAAATGATGAAGCCAGGAGCCAAATGCGTCCACGAACTGGTGCCGCTCAGACCCGTCATGAGGAACAGACCTACCCCCACTAGGACCAGGCCGGGGCCGATCAACCACCGGACCGGTACGTGCTCGCTCAGACGTCCGGCCAAAGTTGCGGTGACCAGCGTCGGGCCGCTTATCAGCAGCAAGCGCAGGCCCGTCTGGAGGGCTGAGTAACCAAGCGCGTACTGGAGGTACAGAACGAGGTAGAGGAGCATCGCAAAGAGCGAGCCGTTCATGCAGAAGGCAGCAATCAGGCCGCCATCGAAGGTGGGGACACGAAACAGGGCCAGGTCGAACATCGGGTCCTTAACCCTGGCCTCAGCGACCGCGAAACCGACCAACAGGATCCCTCCCAATACCAGGCAGATCACGACCCCGGCATCACCCCAGCTGGTTTCGCCCGCCCTAATGAGGCCATAGACCAGACTGATCAGTCCCGCCGTCAGCAGGGCAAACCCGGTCCAGTCCGGCCGTCCCGGGTCAGCGGCGCGCGATTCGTCGACCCGCCACCATGTGATGGCGACCGCAACCACACCAATGGGAACGTTCACCAAGAAGATGGCTCGCCAGCTGATGCCGGTGGTGATCGCTCCCCCGAGTATCGGGCCAAGCGATACTGCCACTCCCGTGATAGCACCCCACACCCCGAACGCCACCCCGCGGTCCTTACCTCGGAAGCTTTGACCGAGAAGGGCCAACGACGTGGCGAACATGATGGCCCCGCCGATCCCCTGCCCGCTCCGGGACAGGATCAGCATCAAGGGATCCTGGGCCAGGCCGCACAGGAGCGAACCCAGTGTGAAGACGATGAGGCCGACGATAAAGAGCAGCCTCCTACCGTACCGGTCGGCCAGGACCCCGGCGGTAAGGAGCAGCGACGCCAGCGTGAGGGCGTAGGCATCGATGACCCACTGGATCTGGCCGAAGGTGGCGTGCAGCCCGCGCTGAATATTGGGGATGGCGACGATGACGATAGTTACGTCCAGCAGCAGCATGAACGTGCCGACACAGACGGCCAGCAGCGTCCACCACTTCTTTTCCATGCTTAGGCCTCTGACACCCAATATAGAGTTCCCCGAACCTCGGCAGCGGTAACAGTCTGGCGGCAACCAGGCCTCTTCCCCTCCTCTTCCCCTCCTCAGGGCCCGCCCGTTGGGCGCTCGGGGGCTGAAAGAGATCTGGTCGACCGCGCCCCGGGACCTGCTGGGCCCTGAGGAGGCGAGCCTCCAGACCCCCGCTTCTCCGGCCACTTCTCGAAGTTGTGTTGCCGACATCGAAACTTCTCACAAATCTCAGGTCTTTGCTGAGGTGTAGCCTTCGCGCCGCCTGACGAACGTATGCCACATAGTCGTCAGAAGGGAGGCCGGGCACAGAGCCACAACACGGGTGCGACTAGCCGGGGAGGCTGAAGCCGCTGCCGAGTTCGCCATCGGGTACGCTTACGCCGCGAGCGATGAGGCCGAGTATGCCGTCCTGGAAGCTATCCGTGCCCGGGCGAACGCCGGCGACCGGGCCGGCGCCTGCAGTCGTCCCGTCTGACGCCGCGGTTGACAACGTTGGCTACGACGGAGCACATGCCCATGACGAGCCACAAACTCGTGCCGTAATCGAGGCTCTCCCGGCCTCACCCCGCGTGCGTCGGGCGAGCGACGCTTTGCTGCTGCTGGCAGCGTTGGCGGTCCTGGTCGGGGCCCAGTTATTGGCCGGGCTGGCGCACGTCGGCGTGCGGGTCACCGAGCACGCCTTCCTGGAGTCGATCGTCACTCTACCGGCCGCCCTTCGCGACTGGCTGAGCGCGCTAGCTCAGCTCGCGGCTGTCCTGTTCCCGGTGGGATTTATCGCCGCGCTCGTGGGGGGCAGGCGCTTCAGCCTTACGGCACGCGCGCTGCTGGCTGCATTGGCCGGCACGAGCGCCGGCGTGCTGGTGTCGCGCGTGTTCCTGGCACCGTCGCACCCGGCTACATGGGCTCACCTGCTCGTCGGGAGAGGAGGGGTGTTCGCCGTCACTTTCCCGCCCGTAGCTTGGCTTTCGGGCGCCATCGCCATGCTCACCGTTGTGACCCCCGAGGTGTCTCGAAGGTGGCGAGTAGCCCTGTGGTGGGTGGCGGCGGCGGCCAGCCTGCTGGAGGTGGTCGTGGGAGGCTTCCTCCCCATCGATACCGTTGTCGCGGCGGCGCTCGGAGTTTGCGTCGGCTGCGTAGTCCTCCTGGCGTTCGGTGGCCCGACCAGCAGGCCCACCCCCGAACAGGTGGCTGCCGCTCTGGGGGATTGTGGTTTCGAACTGTCCGTGCTGAAGGAGACGGCCAAGGGGGCCTCCGGCCCGGCGATGTTCACGGCCACCACCGCGGACGGGGGCACGCTCAGCGTAAAGGTCCTGGCGACTGAGGACCGAGACCGCGACCGGCTTACCCGCCTCTACCGATGGCTGCTAATGCGAGACCCCGAGGACGACCGGGCCGGGCCAACTGTCGAGTCTGCTGCCGAGCATGAAATGCTGGCGATGGTCACGGCCGCGAGAGCGGGTGCCCGGGTGCCTGAGCCCGTAGTGGCGTATCCCGTGGCCGGCCGCCGAGGGTCGCGGGGCGCGCTGGTCGCCTGGGCCGATGTGGGCGGCCGGAGCCTGGGTGCGGTCGAGCCCGAGGCTGTTTCTGACACGGTCCTGGCTGACCTTTGGCGCAGCGTCGCCGTTTTACAAAAGCACAAGCTGGCGCACCGGCTATTACGCACTGACAACATCCTCGTGGACAACAACGACCAGGCTTGGCTGGTTGGCCTTTCACTGGGTGAGCTCGGCGCCACCGCCCGCCAGCTCGACATCGACATAGCCGAGCTGCTTGTTTCCCTTTCGGTACAGGTGGGGGTGGGCCGAGCCGTCTCGTCGGCGGTGGCGGGGCTAGGGGCGCCGGCGATGGAGCGCGCCGAGCCGTACGTCCAACCGCTAGCGGTGTCTGGTTCTACCAGGGGTAAGGCCCGGGCCTTTGACCGGGCCACGGCGTCTGAAGCGGGCGGCGGCCGGGCCCAGCATGTCCTCAGGCCGGGTGGCCGGGCCGACGTCTTCCGAGACGTGAGGGCCGAGGTGGCGACGGCGACCGGGACCCCTCCGGCTCGGCCGGAGCAGCTCTCCCGGTTCACATGGAAGAGGTTGCTGGCACTGCTCGGCGCCTTTGTCGTCATTTACGTCGTGCTGCCGCAGTTGGCCAACTTCGGCGCGGCTCTCCGGGCCCTGGAAAATGCCGACTGGTGGTGGATCCTGGCCGCGCTGCCAGCGGTATTTGTGGCCGAAACCTTCTCGACACTGCTGCAATTGGGGGCCATCCCGGCAGAACTGCCGTTCCGGCCAACCTACACAGTGCAGTTCGGCGGCGCTTTCCTCAACAAGGTGACACCCAGCGGCGTGGGCGGGATGGCCCTCAGTTTTCGGTACTTGCAAAAGGCAGGCGTCGACTCCGGAGCGGCCACCGGCTCGGTGGGCCTGCAAGCGATTGTCACCACTGGGGCCAGTATCGTCCTGGCGGCCGCCTTCCTGGCGGCCACCGGCCGGAAGACCTCGGCTCACTTCAGCCTCCAAGGCCACGAGTGGGTGTTCCTCGTCATAGCTGGTGTCCTGATCGCCCTCGCCCTTTTCTGCCTCACGCCGCCCGGGAGGCGTCTTTTTCGGGAGAAAGTGTGGGGGTTCCTGCGCTCCGCGGGTAACACAGTGGCCGCCGTGGCCAAGAGCCCGCGTCATGTCTCGTTAATTTCGGCGGGCGGTCTCGGGTGGCCCATGACCGAGGTGGTCGCGTTCGCCCTTTGTGTCCACGCCGTCGGCGGCACTCTCCCCTTCGTCCAGGTAGCCGCCATTTACCTGGGCGGCAATTTAGTGGCCAGCATTGCGCCCGTGCCGGGCGGGTTGGGAGCGCTCGAGGCCGCCCTGGTCGCCGGGCTTTCCGGGCTCGGGATGCCCGTGGGCGCGGCCGCTTCGGCCGTGCTCGTGTACCGGTTGCTGACGTTCTGGCTAACGATCCCTCTCGGCTGGGTCGCCTTGAAGTTGGCTGAACGACGAGGCTACGTCTGAGGACGCAGCCACCGGCGCCGAAGGGCCGTCCCCCTACGGCGCGCCCACAGCCAAATGCGGCCTCGCCCGTCGCGTGAGCGATGAAAAATGGCCCTAACTGGGGCCGAAAAAGCGTTGTGGGGCTGAAAAGATAACTGTAACCACACTTTGCAGCCCCAGATTTTCCAACCGGTCTCAAGCTGGCGGCGGCCGACTGAGCGAAGAGAGCTCCCGGACCGGGGCTAGAGGCCGCACAATAATTCGGACTGCTCCCAGAGCCCTTTGGCCAGGCC
>JASHVH010000538.1 GCA_030039575.1 Acidimicrobiales bacterium
AGGTGGCAGCCGCCCTTGACTCCGAGGCCGAGGCCGTGACCGCCAACCCCGACGCCCTCGACGCGCTCCTGCAGCGCCAGAACTACCGGTTGGCCTTCTGGCGCACCGCCTCCGAGGAGGGTCAGTACCGGCGTTTTTTCGACATAAACGAACTCGTAGGCATACGCGTCGAGGACGACGCAGTGTTCGCGGACAGCCACCGGCTGATATTGCACTGGATCCGGGAGGGGGTTATCGACGGCTTGCGGGTCGACCACGTCGACGGTCTGCGCGACCCGCTGGCCTACCTCCGCCGGCTCGAAGAAGCCGGCACCGGTGTGTGGGCCCTGGTCGAAAAAATACTGGCGCGGGGGGAGGAACTGCCCCCCGACTGGCCCGTGGCGGGCACCACTGGTTATGACTGGCTCAACCTGGCCAACGGTCTTTTCGTGAAAAAAGAAGGGGCCGAGGCGCTCGAAGCCGCTTTCAACGCATTTGCGCGGTCGGAGCAGTCCTGGGAGGACGTCGTCCATGACTGCAAGATCCAGGTGCTGGACAGTTCGCTGGCGTCGGATCTCACCCGCCTCGTGGAGGATATGGTTAAGGTGTCCGAGGGCCACCGCCGGCATTCCGATCACACCCGAAAAGAACTGCGTGAGTGCCTGGCCGAAGTAATTGCGGCCTACAGTGTTTACCGCACGTACGTCTCGCCCGGCCACGAGCCGACCGAGCAGGACGTGACCATCGTCACCCGGGCGGTCGCCACCGCCGGCATCCGGTGCCCCGACATAGACGGCGAACTCCTCACCTTCCTTCGCGACGTACTACTACTGGAAATAACGGGGCCGGCGGAAACCGAGCTGGCGTTGAGGTTCCAACAGGTCACGGGCCCGGTCATGGCCAAGGCCGTCGAGGACACAGCCTTTTACCGTTACATGCCTCTCCTGGCGTTGAACGAGGTGGGAGGGGACCCGGGTAACCCGGGCACGGATGCCGAAGAGTTCCACTCCTGGTGCGTGCGAACTCAATCCTGGCACCCATTTGGCTTGCTGGCCACCTCGACCCACGACACGAAACGCTCAGAAGATGTCCGCGCCCGCTTGTCGGTTTTGTCGGAGATACCCGGCGAATGGGCCGAGACGGCGGCCCGCTGGCACGTCCTCAACCGCCGGCTAAGGGTGGCAGACCTGCCCGACCCCGCCACCGAATGGATGTTTTACCAAACTCTGGTCGGCGCGTGGCCGATATCGCCGGCGCGGGCGTTGGCGTTCCTGGAAAAGGCTGTGCGGGAAGCCAAACTGTACACCAGCTGGGACCAGCCGAACCCCATATACGAAGCGGCGGTCAACGCTTTCGCCACCCGCATATTGAGGTCGAGGCGTTTTATTTCGGAACTGGAGGAATTTGTCGGACGAGTGCTCCGGCCTGGCCGGGCCAATTCACTCGCGCTCAAACTGATAACCCTTACGGCGCCGGGTGTGCCCGACCTCTACCAGGGCAGTGAAGTGTGGGACCTTTCGCTGGTCGACCCCGACAACAGGAGACCCGTCGACTACGAGACCCGCGAGGCGCTGCTGGGCGACGTCGTCGGGGCCGACTTGCCCAATTTGTGGGCGGCGGGCGACGAGCGCGGCCTGACCAAACTGGCCCTGGTGCACCGTGCCCTGAGCCTGCGGGCGCGCAAACCGGGTTCGTTCGCTGAGGGAAGGAGCGGCATTTACCGGCCTTTGGCGGCCGGCGGGCACGCTTCCGACCACTTGGTCGCGTTCAGCCGGGGCGGCAACGTAGTGACGGTGGTGACCCGGCTGCCGTTGCTGCTCGAGCGGGGAGGAGGTTGGGGCCGGACCTCCCTGGGCTTGCCCGCCGGCGAATGGGCCGACGTGCTCTCGGGCCGGCGCTGGCAGGGAAAGTTGGCGGTCGGCGACCTCCTCTCCGGGCTGCCGGTGGCGTTGCTCGAAAAAGTGCGGGCCGGACGCCGCCCTCGCCACGAGGTTGGCCCGGAAGAGGCTCGAGACTGAGGCTCGCCGCGGCCGGGTATGGCTCCGTAATGGCAAGGCTCCCCTAATGGCCAGGTTCAGAGCCTGGGCTCCTCACGGCCGCCGCGTCGATTTGTTGCTTTGCCTGTCAGAAGGGCATCAGCGAGAACGGCTCCTGATGGGCCCGGACGAGCGGGGCTGGTGGTGCCTCGACGTGCCGAAAGCCGAGGCCGGTACACGCTATTTCTTCTCTCTCGACGGCGGCCCGGGCCGGCCCGACCCCCGCTCGGGCTGGCAGCCCGAAGGGATGGACGGGCCCTCCGCCCTCGTTGACCACAGCGCCTTTGCCTGGAACGACGCCGGCTGGGCTGGCTTCGAGCTGTCGACGGCGGTCATCTACGAGATGCACGTGGGCACCTTCAGCGCCGAAGGGACCTTCGACGGGGCTGTCGAGCACCTGAACCACCTGGTCGACCTCGGGGTCACGGCCGTAGAAGTCATGCCGGTAGCGGAGGGCAGTGGGGCTCGCGGCTGGGGTTACGACGGCGCCGACCTGTGGGCGCCACATAGTTCTTACGGCGGCCCTGAAGGTTTCAAGCGGTTCGTCGACGCGTGCCACGACCGGGGCCTCGGGGTCGTGCTGGACGTCGTGTACAACCACCTGGGCCCGGCGGGCAACTACCTGAACGAGTTCGGGCCGTACTTCACCGACCGTTACATGACGCCCTGGGGGTGGGCAGTGAACCTGGACGGCGAAGGCAGTTACGGGACGCGTGACTTCGTGATCGCCAACGCCCTCATGTGGTTGACCCATTACCATGTCGACGGGCTTCGGCTCGATGCGGTGCATGCCATTTTCGACGAGGGCGCGTTGCACATCTTGGAGGAGCTTTCAGGGGCAGTCGGGCGGCTGGCGGTGGGCCTGAAGCGAGATCTCTGGTTAATCGCCGAAAGCGACCGCAACGACCCAAGGATTTGCCGCTCCCGCGAGCAACACGGGTATGGGATCGACGCCTGCTGGGACGACGACTTCCACCATGCCCTCCACACTGTACTGACGGGGGAAAGCCAGGGTTACTACCGGGATTTCGGCCGTGTTGCCCAACTGGCCAAGGTTTTTCGGGACGGCTACGTGTACGACGGGCAGTTCTCGGAGTTCCGCCAGCGGTACCAGGGGCGGCCCGCCGGCGACCTGCCCGGCGAGTCGTTCGTGTGCTGCCTGCAGGACCACGACCAGGTCGGCAACCGGGCCTTCGGGGACCGCATATCGGCGCTGGTCGGGCCTGACTTGCTGAAGGTGGGGGCGGCCCTCGTGCTCCTTTCACCGTTCGTGCCCATGCTTTTCCAGGGGGAGGAATGGGGCGCTTCCACCCCCTTCCTCTACTTCACGGACCACCGGGACCCGGAGTTGGGCCGGGCGGTCCGAGAAGGCCGGCGCCGGGAGTACCCCGTCCCTGAGGGCCTGGAAGTCCCCGACCCCCAGGACCCGGCCACCTTCTTCCGGTCCAAGCTGGACTGGTCGGAACCGGGACGAGAACCGCACCGGGACCTGCTCGAGTGGTACCGCCGGCTGATCGCCCTCCGCCGCCGGGAACCGGACCTCTCCACCGGCGACCGCAAGCAAGTGGTGACGAGTTTCGACGAGGAGGCTCGGTGGCTCGTAGTGCGCAGAGGCCGGTTCAGTATTGCCGCCAACTTCGCCGG
>JASHVH010000539.1 GCA_030039575.1 Acidimicrobiales bacterium
GCCTTGCGGTCTAGCGGGCCCAGGCTGACGTATTCCGCGCCGTCGGCCAGCAACCGGTTCTTGGCGTCCAACACCAACGGCAGGCCTTGGTTGGGGCGGAAGGCCAAGACCCACGCCACAGGAGAGGACGCCAACTTCTTGGGCAGTTGCCGTATGGCCGAAGCGCAACTGTTGCCCGCCCAATGAAGGTCGTCCAGGCATATGAGCAGTGGGCCCTCCCCCGCCGCATTTTGGATGAGAGCCCGGACGTCGTGCAGGAGCCAAAAAGTGTCGCCCGCCGCCGCCTGCAGCGCAGGGAGCGACGTCGGGTCGAGGAGCGGCTCGTCACCATTGAAAAGAGCCTCGAGCAGTGCCTCCAGTTCGACTGTGCTACGCCCCGGTTCAGCCGTCCCGGACCCGACCCGGAACGACATCCCCGCCGCCATGCGGGCGCAACCCTCGAGCAGGGCGGTCTTGCCCAAACCGGCGCGGCCCTCGACCACGATGACTTCTCCGGTGCCCGCAGCCGTCCCCGCCAGGCGGTGGTGCACCCGGGCCAGCTCCTGGTCCCTTCCCCGCAAAGGCGACGACGGCTGAGCCCTCACGGCGTCATCACCCTTCAGATCCTACGTCCCGCAGCCGGGCTTCTCGGCCGGCCCGGTCTGCGGCAAACGCACTTCGGGCCCTGGCACGAGGGGAAATCCAGTGCTCTAACGTCCTGACAATTCTCGACGCGCCGCTTCGGCGATGTCGGCGCCGGTGTTGGCGTGACCGGCGATGCCCCATCCGCCCTCGGGTGATTCGGTGATCAGGACCCAAGTACGAGCGGCGGCGGAGGGGTCGCCGGCGGCGGCAGCGACAATTTCTGTGAGTTCTTTCACCACCCCGAGCTGTTTTTCCCGGTCGAGCACCCCGACGGGGGTCAGGACCTGCACGCGTATGTAATTGCTCTGCCCGGCCACATTGGAGATCGCCGTAGGCGGCAGCTCATGTACGAACCCGGCGGTGTTGTCCCTGAACAGGGCCAGGTCGGGGACCTGTTCCCAGCGCATGACGGCGCTGGCCAAGTCGCGCGCCAATTGGTGCGGGTCGGCAAAGGTGCCTTCGCTGGCGTAGACATCGATCATGGGCATGGCTGCTCCCTTCGAAGTGGATAGTGGTTGAGCACCGAGAGTTCCGTTTCAGGCCCCGGCCGCTGCTTTGAGGATGAGGGCGGCGGCGACATCGGGCCGGGCGATAAAGGCGCAATGCGAGCCGTCGACCGTTTCTACTTCCGCCCCCATGCGCTTGGCCATGAACCGTTCGGCCTCCGGCGGGATGGCGTTGTCGTGGTCGGAGACCATGAACCAAGATGGCAAGGATCTCCAACCGGCGACCGTGGCCGCTTCGTTGAGGGCGGCCGCGCTGAGGGGGCGCTGGCTCACGGCCATGACGGCGGCCAGTTCCTCCGGCAGGTCGGCACAAAAGGTCTGGTGAAACTCGTCGATCTTGATGAACAGGTCCGGCCCGCCGGCGGCGCCGGGCGCATCATAAGTGGTTGCCAGCGACGCCGAGGCCAGTTGCGACGGTGGGAAGGGCTCCTGCACACTGGCGCAGCTTTCGCCCTCGTCGAGGGCGAAAGCCGACAGGAACACGAGGCCCGTCGTGTTCGGTACCGCCGCCGTGGCCTGGGAAATGACGGCCCCGCCATAGGAGTGGCCGACCAGGAGCACTGGGCCCTCGATGGTGTTGGAGTAGCGAGCCACCGCGTCAGCATCGAAAGCCAGCCCCCGCAAAGGGTTCATTGGGGCTCGCACCTCGAGGCCCTCGGATTGCAACTTGCGGATAATGCCGGCGTAACCGGACGCGTCCGCGAACGCACCGTGCACCAGGACAACCGCCGGGCGGCTGGCCATCTTCGTCTCCTTTTGTCGCTAGACGGACGTGCTCATATCGTCCCAGGCGGTGACGGCGGAGCACATCACTCGCGTGAGTGATCCCTAGTTCCGCGGCTGACGCCTAAGACTTCCTAAACGGGTGAGCGGCTGCCGTTAGGACCGCCTCTCCTCCGCATAGCGTTACGCCTATGCGTAATACGTCCAGCGGTCGTAGCGACGCGCTACTCGTACGGGACCGGCAGGCGACGAAGCGCTGGCCTGTGCTCGCCCCGGTCGTCTTGTTGGTTGCCGGCACGGCCGGTGCACCAGCCGCATTTGCGGCTCCGAAGAGCGACTTGCGCCTTACGGTGAGCCCGTCGGTTTCAGCCGCCGATAGCCCGCTGACTATCCGGGTGTCAGGGCTGGCGCCCGGCCAGCACGTGACACTGACGGTGACCTCGGTCGACGCCAAGGGCGTGGAGTGGAGCGAGGCAATAAATTACATCGCCGATCGCGCCGGAGCCGTCGACCCGGCGCTGCAGGGAGGGACCGATAGAGGCGGCCCGGTCAGCCCAGACGCGATGGCGCCTGTTGACCTCATGACAAACCCGGGTATGTTCTCTACGGCTCTCAACCTTTCCGCCTGGCCCTTCGGCAGCTACAGCGGCTACGAAAACGCCTATTCGTGGGCCACTTGCCAACCCCCCGGGGCGGGTGGGCCCGGCTGTTCATGGTCGGGGTCACGGCCGTTCACCTTTACCGCTTCGAGCGGGCCGGCGCACGCGTCGGTCACAGTTGAACGCCAGCCGGCCATGCCTGTTACGGCTTCGGTGGAGACCGTCGCCGCTCACGGCTTCTACGGGGTGTTCTGGCAACCGCCCGCGGGCCAGGACAACCACATCGGGATCCTGGAGTTCGGCGGCTCGGGGGGTGGCGTCGACACCCTTTTCGGCGCGTTCCTCGCCTCCCACGGTTACCCGACCTTGGACCTGGCCTATTTCGACGCCCCTGGATTGTCTCAGGTCATCGGTGGTTTTTCCCTCGGGTATTTTGTCGAGGCTTTACGCTGGCTGAGGGCACAGCCGGAGGTAAACCCGGGGCGCGTTTGGGTGGCCGGTTGGTCGCTTGGGAGCGAGGCCGCCCTTCAACTCGGGGTCTACGACCCAGCCCTGGTGCACGGGGTCTTGGCTCTCGAGCCCAACGACGTGCCGGCTTGTTCGTGGGACCCCGGGACCGGCTTCGCCATCTGGACCCTTGAAGGGCTGCCCCTACCTTGCACCGACCAGTCCAACCCTCTCCCCGCGGACAACCCTGAGGCCGTGATCCCAGTCGCCAAGATCCGTGGCCCGATCTTTATGGACTGCGGCGGAGCGGACGGGATATGGAACGCGTGCACATATGCCGACAACATGATGGCCCAGCTCCAGCGCGCCCACGACCACTACGCTCATGAGCTCCTCGACTACCCGGAAGCAGGCCACGGCCTCGGCGCCCCCGTGCCGTACGACCCGGGAGTGGCTTCGCTCGAGTACTACTACGGGCTCGGGGGCCAGACCGTGCTGTCCAACCCCGTGGCGCTCGCCAGCCAGTGGGGCAAGCTCCTGGCGTTCCTCAAGCACTGAGCCCCGGGCGAGACCGTTCCAGGAACAGACTGTCTAGAGTGCTGACAGTCTGGGACGCGTACCGTAGGGTTGTGGCGATGCCAACCCGTCAGTTCCGACATGTTCGATGAGCGACCGTCTTTGGTACGAGGACGTCCCCCTGCCGCAACTGATGCGCGAGGCACGCGACGCATACCGGGCGGCGGTGCGGCAAGCGCTGGGCGGCTCCGGGTGCGACGACCTCCCACGCAACGGCGCGTTCGTGCTAGCCGGCTTGCACTACAGCGCGCCGGTCCCGGCGTTCAGCCCCCAGGCCGATGTCGTAGCGTCACTGGGGCTAAGCAAGCAAGCGGCCAGCCAACTGATCGACACGCTGGTGCTTCGCGAATACCTCGAGCGCCGAGTGGATCCCGAGGACCGGCGGCGGATGGAAGTTCGGCTCACCGATCGCGGAAGAACCGCAGCGATCGCGATTCAGGGGGCAACAGACGCGATCGACGCGATGCTGGCGGACCTGATCAGCGCCGGCGAATTGCGCGGGTTGCGGGCCGGGCTGGCGGCGTTCAGGGAGATCCGTGAGAGGTTGGGCGACTAACTTCTAGGATTGCGTCGTGCTTAGGCCCATGATCCCGGCAGAGAGCACAGGCACGGGTGTTGCTCGCAGCGCCCACTCCGGGGTCGGCGCTACCGTAACCCCGACACGCGTTTTGGTGTAGAGAGCGAGGAAACTGTGCGCACGGAGGTCGTCGTGTGACTAATGGGACGTTTTTACGCCGGCACCAGAGGGCGGTCCTGCGAGCGGCGCATGTGGCACGGCGCAGCGGGACGCTTGCGATTGTGGTGGCCTGTCTGGGCCTAGCAGGCGTTGCCGGCGCCCCATCTGGTGCGGTGGCCGCCCCTGTCGCCTCTGCTCGGAGCCAGGCAATGGCGGTCGCCCCCGCCGCCCCACTGCGAACCAGCTGCAAACAGGTAGCCCACCTCGGGGACTCGACTTCTGACGGCCTCGTCGAGCCCGACTTCCTGCCCGACCCCGCCCAGAGGATCCCGGCCCAGTACGCCCGGGTGGGGGTAGGCCGCTCGATCATGGAGGTGGTCGGCGCCAACTCCATTGTCGAGACCCTCCCCGGGGACGAGAACGGCTACGAGATCGCTCAGGGCTTGGTCGCCCAGGGCTACCGCGGGTGCTGGGTGATCGCCCTCGGGACCAACGACGCGGCCGACGTCTACGTCGGCTCGAGCGTCGGCCTGGCCGCCCGTATACAGCGCATGATGTCCCTGATCGGCCACGAGCCCGTGCTCTGGGTGAACGTGAAGACCTTGCTCAGCAGCGGGCCCTATGCCGAGACGAACATGCGCCTGTGGGACAACGCGCTGCTCGCCGCTTGCCCCGAGTACCCCAATATGCGGGTGTTCAATTGGGCCCACCTCGCCAACCCGGCCTGGTTCACAACTGACGGGATCCATTACACCTCCACCGGTTCTGCGGTGCGCGCCGCAGCGATAGCCGACGCACTGGCGACGGGCTTCCCGGCCTCGGCCGCCCGGGCGCCGCGCAAGAGCTGCGTCGTGAACTGGTCCCCGACCTGGCACCTGCCGACGACGTTCCTCCCCTAACTGTCGGCCGGGCCCGCACTCACTACCTCACTTGCCGTCCGGGCCCGCCGGGGCAGTTTGATGGAGCATGTCCAAGCGTTCGGAGCCGTGGGCGTCCAAAGAAAAACCGCAGAAGTTGGCGACCGAAGGACGCCAAGAACTCGACGTCGCCGAGAGAAGTGCGGAGGATACCGCCGAGGGTGCCCTGCGACGTCACCCACGCTTGTCCCAGGTTCTGCATGTTGGTGGCACAGTGGTGCGCGAGCAGAGCGCCGAGACGGTCGGCCTAGCAGCAGCGGGGGCGACCTTCTGGTTGGTCATCTCGGCCTTCCCGACGGCCATCGCTGCAGTCAGCATTTTCGGGCTGGTCGTGAGCCCAGAAAAAGTAGCGGCTGACCTCGCCAACCTGGCGAGCGAGGCGCCGGCGTCGCTGGGCTCGCTAGTGACCAACCAGTTGAGACGGGTGGCGGCTACTGATCATGCGAGCTTGTCCCTCGGGTTGGCTGCGTCACTGGTGTTCGCTCTATGGAGCGCCTCGGCGGGGGTCTACAACCTTGATCGCGCCATTCGCGTCGCCTACGGGCTGGCACCTCAGCGTTACGCCGACGCCCGGGCCCGCGCCTTGTTGGGTGCGGTCGCAGTGGTGGTGCTGCTGGGTGTGGGCGCGCTAGGGATCTCCGCCGCCGTCGGCCAGTCTCGAGCGCCGTTGGTGGTGCTTATTGCTGTCCCAACGTTGTTGGTAGTCGTCGCTGCCGGCGTCGCTACTCTTTACCGGTTCTCGGTGGGCGCAAGCGTGGGGGCCCGAGCGTTGCTCCCGGGAGCCGTTGCGTCCGCGGTGGGTGTGGTCTCGGCGCTCGCCGGTTTTGGCGCCTACGTGGCTTGGTCAAAGCACTACACGGCCGTGTACGGCGTATTTGCGGGAGCCGTAGTGGGGATGCTTGGCACGTACCTGGCCGTGTACGTCGTCCTCCTCGGCGCGGTGCTGAACGCTCAGCTTGGTTCGACACCTCGTCCGGGTGCCTGACAGCGGTTGGCTATCTCCCGTTTCGCTCCCGGTGGCTGCACCCCGGCCAGCAGCAGGGCCGGC
>JASHVH010000540.1 GCA_030039575.1 Acidimicrobiales bacterium
CCGTGGCCAGGCACAAGAGCCGGCAGCCGACCGCCACGACCCCGGGAGCCATCGTCACTACCACGACGGTGGCCAGGCACAAGAACCTGCGGTCGACCACCACGACGACTAGCCACCCCACTTCGGCACCTCAGCGGACCACCACCTCCGCCGCTACGCCCAGGACCACGAGCACCACGCGGGCGACGACAGCATCGACCACGACCTCGGTCGTGATGACGGAGGCGGCGCCGACATCGAGCACAGCGGCGACGACAACCATTGCGGTCCCGTCCACCACGGATCCGGCTGAGGGCAAAACCGCCCCTGACAACACCGTGGCCCTTGCCTATACCGGGTTCGACGCACGCAAGACGTTGACGTTCGGTGCGGTTCTGGCGCTGACGGGCTGCGCTTTCGTCCTTACGACCCGACGACGGAGGAAGCCCAAAGGCCTATGAACGGGCCGCCCTCACCGACCTCAGGAGGGCGCGGGTATGTGGCCGAACTTGCGGCCAACCGCCGACTTCATTTTCGCCCATTCAGACGGGTCAGTCATAAACCCGGACTACCTGAGCCAGGTTTTCGATCGTCACCTGGGCATTGCCCACGATTCGGCTGAACCACCTTCGTCATACGCACGCCTCGATCCTTTTGAAAGAGGCCGTGCCGCTCAAAGTCGTGAGCGAGCGTTTAGGCCACGCCAACCCGCACCCCCGTGTGTCGAACGGCACGTTAGAAGATCCGTTAGAAGCGCGGCGGGCTTAGGGCCCCGCATTGAGGTCGCATCTTCTGTGGTAGCCGTCGCGGGAGAGCCTCATGCGTCCCAAAACGACAACCACTCTGAGCGTTATGGTTATGGCCAGTTCCTGGAGGGCTGCTCGCCCAGAGGCCGATTCTTTACTCTGCGTTGAGGCGCCGAGCTTGACGGCTCGGCAGGCGGTATTTCCATTCCGGCGCGCTCACAAATGCCGCGGCGTCGTCACAACTCGAGAGCCCAACGACCTCTCAGGTTTTTCGAGGGTCGAAGTCAGCGACGAGCGTGCTCGGTCCGCGATCTCGACGAAGCTCTGCAAAGTCGACTGACCTCCATCGCGCCTACCTTGTTTTTCATGCAGAAGATCGGCGTTGACGAGGTCGGACGGTGGCACAGCGGCCACACTCCACGCTTCAGGGCTGCGGCCAGGGCCAGTTCATCGATAGACCGCTCCCCGAAGGCGGGTCAGGTTTGGCGGCTACCTGCGCCTGGGTGATCGAGCGGATCGATCGGCCGCTGACCGTCGATGAACTGGCTCATGACGCCGCTTGCACGTCCTGGGACCTTCGCCCGGCGTTTTCTCGCCGCGACCGGCATGACTCGGATGCGCTGGATCACTCCGCAGCGGTTACTCGAAGCAAAGCGGCAGATCTACGGGGGACCTGCAAGGGCACGGAGGCCTGAGCAGGAAGGTAGTTGACCTCGACCGGGCGCGCGCCGCAGTTGCGGCCAGCGCCAGATAAAAGATCGCGTACTGGTTTCGAGGACGACCCGGGATGGCGGGCGACAGGCGGTCCCACCCAGCAGCGCCGGATTAGTCGGCCAATATTGCTGTGGTCTGTCGTCGCCATTTCGAAGGCGGCATTCCATACCGCTTGCTGAAGGCTCGGCTGAAGGCGGCCTCCGAGTCGTAACCGACCTTGGCGGCGACCGCGGCGACCGGTTCAGGGGTGTCGAGGAGGAGCGCGGCTGCGTTCGAAAGCCGTACCTGCGCCACATACGCGCCTGGTGCCTGCCCGACCCGCGTAGCGAACCGGTCGGCGAAGGCAGACCGAGACAGGTTTGACTTGTGTGCCAACCCGTCTATCGTCCACGGGTGACCAGGGTCGGAATGGATTGCGGTGATCGCTGTGCCCACCACGGGGTCCATGGCGCCGGTCAGCCAGCCCGGCGTGGCGTCGGGCCCGGTTGCCCATGCTCGTAGCACCTGGATGAACAGTAGGTCGAGGATCCTCGAGACCATCTCCAGCGAACCCTGCGACGGGTCGGTCGTTTCCTTCACCAGCATCTGAGAGCTCACTTCCAACCAGACAAGAGCTTGGTCTCCTGCCCCTCGGAGCTCGATAAGTGGCGGCAGGCCGTGGAGCAACTGCGCGGCAGGAGAATCATGGAAAGAGAACGTCCCTGACAGCCAGTGGGTACCCTCGCCGTGACGGGCCGTGTCGAGCAGAACGTCACCCGGTGCGAGCTCACGTGGACTTACGAGGCCGCCGTGCCGGACCGTGTGCACCCGGCCCGCCGGCAGCATCACCACGTCTCCTCGTTTGTAGCAGTTTGAGCCAGGTTCGCCATCGACCTGCAGTTCGAACTCGCCCTGACTGACGATGTGGAGCGTCCCTCCCGGGTGATCGAACGAGATCGCAAATGGAGAAGCCGGTGCACAGCAGAAGATCTGCTCACCTCGGAGCCGAACAGCTCTTAGCAAGACTGAGAGCATGTCGGACGGCCGCTCAGTGCCGACCGCCAACTGTGCCCGGTTGCCATCGTTCGGACGATCTGCAAAATATTCCGGTGTTTCAGTCATAGATCCTGCCCGATAGTAGCTCTTACCATGATTTTTGTGGTGGCCTCTGTACCTCTCGGCTCTCAGCAGCGGGTTGGTCGCCATCGGCTTCGCCAGCTCCCCACGACAGGACCTCGAAGCCCTGGCCTTCTCCGTGTTACCGACGGTGTTCATCCTGGGCTGGTTCACCACCGTCCATCTCATTGACACCGGCGTCCAGAACATCGTGAGCCGGCGCCGGATCGAGAGCGTCCGCCAGTACTACGCCATCGACCTGCGGCACGCCCGGCTGTTCGAGCCCGACGCCGTGGCGTTTGGGGTCCTGGGCGTCCGCTGCAGCGCGAGATCGGTTTTTTTCACCATGGCCGGCATGATCCTGCTGGTCGACTCCGTTGTGGCCGGCGCAACCCTGGCCCTCGTCGTCGGATGGGGTGGGGTGCCAACCCCTGGTGCCATCGCCGTGGGAGTGGTCACCGCCGTGGCCACTCTCGGGCTCGGCCTGCTGCACGACTCACGGCGCTTGGTGGCGCTCATCGGTCGAGAACCTGCGCCCGGAGGTACCGAGGAACTGGCTTGAAGACCCCAACTGGCAACTAAAGGAGGGACAAATGGCAATGCAATGGCTAGCCACTGACTTCGGCGGGCCCGAGGTCCTTAGGCACGTCCACATCGACCTGGGACCGCCCAAAAGAGGCGAGGTGACCATCGAGGTCCGCGCTACAGGGATGAACCCGGCCGACTACAAGCACTTCGCCGCCGGCCAAGATCCTTCGCTGCTGCCGCTGACTGTCGGGTACGAGGCTTCCGGGGTGCTCTCTGCGATCGGCCCTGGGACCGAGATCGCCACCGGGGGCGGAGCGGTCGGCGACGAGGTGGTGGCGTTCCAGGTCACGGGCGCCTACGCCTCCCACCTGACGGTCATGGCATCTGACGTGTTCGGCAAACCGACGAACCTCAGCTTTGCCGAGGCGGCCAACCTCTTGTTGGTCGGCACCACCGCGGCAGAAATGCTCAATGTCACCGCGGTGCGAGCGGGTGACGTCGTCCTCCTTCACGGGGCGGCCGGCGCCGTTGGCACCAGCGCGCTCCAGCAAGCCCGCCTACTCGGCGCGACCGTCATCGGTACCGCCAGCAGGGCCAACTTCGAAGCGGTCGCTGGCTTCGGCGGTGTGCCGGTCGAGTACGGCCCCGGGCTCGAAGAGCGAGTACGTGCGGCTGCACCCGGCCCGGTCACGGCCGCCCTGGACACTGTGGGCACTGACGAGGCCATAGACGTCTCCCTGGCGATAGTCGCCGACCGCAAGCGCATCGTGACCATTGCCGCACCCAAGCGGGCCAAGTCCGACGGCCTGCAGTGGGTGGGCGGCTCCAACCCGAAGAGCGGGCCCTACCGAGCGTCAC